>CAXQBA010000001.1:0-4029 GCA_964221885.1 Luminiphilus sp.
CTTTTTAATAAATCCAATCATTGTTTTCTTTGTTATTTCACCAAGTGTTGTTTATACGTTTCATGTAAATGGTCTTGTTAATTGGAGAGGACATCTACATGGAAAACCTAGAAACTGTCCAGAATTGGCATTAATTACTCCACTTAGTTGGAGACATGGTGACCATCATAATCATTGAGTAAAAAAATATAAATTTTTTATAAAAACCCCTTGACGAATCGTTATTGAATGACTATATTAATAATGTACCAAGGAGAAAACACACTGTTTAGAATTCCAAATGTTTGGGTAGTTGAAATGACCTTTGATGAAGCAAAGCAATGCTTGGAACGCCTTACTATGAAAGGTGGTTTGTTGGAAGGCATGACCTATATGAATAAATTATGGGATGAACATTGCGTCACAGAAAATGCTGATGACGATGATTTCTATGGTCATTGGTGTTATGAGTGTAGTGCTTTTAACATCGTTTTTGAAAAAATGTCACCACTATTTGCGGAGAAAGTGTAATGTCCATGACACCAGAATTTGTTGAAACGATCATGAATATGTCAGATGAAAAAATCGAACAGTTGTTTGCTGACATGGGTATTGAAATCAATCTTAATGCAACCCCAAAAATGATTTTTGAGGACGTGGATCAAGAAACTTTAGATAATGAGGAATAATAAAGAATACTATAACGATCTTGTCAATTCCCGACAGCAATATGACTGTTGGGATTTGTCTAAGGCGGTTCCAAAGGAAGACATTGATTATATACTAGAGCAGTTCCATCGCCGCGCAGCAGTGAAACAGAATCGTATAAAGTATAAAATAAATGTACTAGATTGGAGTGACCCTGAGTTAAGAAATGATATATTTAACTTTACAATGTGTGAAGAAGACGGATTAAATCCAGATGGTACTTGCTATAAATCTCCAAACGCGCAAACCCTTGCTCATTGGATTTTGGTATTTGATGTAGATGGAAATAGTCTAACTAAAATAACTAACAATGAACTTTATGAAGATGCCCTTGTAGAAGTTGGGATCGCAGCAGATTTTATATCTCACTCAGCAGCATCAATTGGGTTACAAACTGGTTTTTGTAGATGTTTATCAAAAGACCAATGGAAAAGTATTAATAGTATTAATGAAAAGTTAGATATATCTAATCCGAGTGATAAAATAGCACTTATTTTGGGGATTGGGCATGGGTTGGAGCAAAAATCTATGATTAATCCATATACTGGTGAAAGTGTAAGAACTTGGTCTAGGGTATTACCCGAAAGAAGAAAACTTCCAATGGAAAAGTATGTGACTTACTATTGTAATGATGAATATTGATAATAAAGAATACTATAACGATCTTATAAACTTAAGAAAACAATACGACTGTTGGGATTTGTCTAAGGCGGTTCCAAAAGAAGATATTGAATATATTTTAGAACAGGTTCACCGCCGTGCAGCAGTGAAACAAAATGAGATAAAATATAAATTGAAAGTAATAGATTGGAGTGATCCAGAACTACGGAATGATATATTTAACTACTGTGTTAGTAAAGAGGAAACTAAAACACATTCTAATGGACAAACATTAGCGCATTGGTTGATATTATTTCAAATTAATAGAGATTTTTTCTCTTATAATACACGTGATGATTTCAATGATGCTATGCTAGAATATGGAATTGCTCTTGATATGATCGCACATTCTGCTGCTTCGATTGGATTACAGTCTGGTTTTTGTCGCTGTTTTTACAAAGGGTACGAAAACAAGTACAGAATGTTTGATAAATTAAATATGCCCAATGGCGAGAACGATTTTATTGTTGCTGTTGGAATTGGGCATGGTATTGAAGCACCAAATATGATTAATCCATATACTGGTGAAAAAATTAAAACTTGGAGTAGATGGGAACCAGAACATGTCCATAACCCAAAACCTGATATAAATTCTTATGTAGAATTTATGTAAATACGGAGAGGTGGCTGAGTGGCCGAAAGCACCCGACTACTAATCGGGCAGACGTTAATAGCGTCTCCTGGGTTCGAATCCCAGTCTCTCTGCCATAAATAGATTACTTGGTGTGGCCTAGTCTGGTAAGGCGTCTCGTTTGGGTCGAGAAGATCGTAGGTTCGAATCCTACCACCAAGACCAATATGTAGGTGTGATGTCAACGGTAGCATGACGGTCTCCAAAACCGTTCGTCTGGGTTCAAATCCTAGCACCTATGCCAAAAGATAAATAAACTATGTAGTTAATATTCCGCGATAGCTCAGTGGTAGAGCAGTTGACTGTTAATCAATTGGTCGTAGGTTCGAGCCCTACTCGCGGAGCCAACTCTAAAAAGGATAAAAAATGGAACTAAAAACTTGTGGATGTGGTCGTTCACCAACTGGTCGTTGTATGGGTTGGCACGGACTAGAGGATTCTGAATACTTACAAAAACTGGACGAGTTTGTTAAAGCAGTATTTGAATTTCAGGGCAAAAAAGTAGAAGAAGCATTGGCAAAAGATGGTGAAGCGATTAGTAAAGCACCTCAAGGATAGGGCAATGGACACTAAACTGTTTTGGCGGTTATACTTCTGGTGGGGTATACGTCAAGCAGGTAAGCGTAGATTGGCACGTGAAGCAGAAATGTCAAAACGCCCGCCCATGACAAACGATGAATACTGGGAAATGGTACACAAGAATAAATAAACTTATGCGCGGTTGTAGCTCAGTTGGTTAGAGTATCGGCCTGTCACGCCGAGGGTCGCGGGTTCGAGCCCCGTCAACCGCGCCATATATGTTGGAGTGTAGCCAAGCGGTAAGGCAACGGTTTTTGGTACCGTGTACCGAAGGTTCGAATCCTTCCACTCCAGCCAATTTAAATCAATAACATTTTGGCCCGTTCGTCTATCGGTTAGGACGCCAGGTTTTCAACCTGGAAAGAGGGGTTCGATTCCCCTACGGGCTGCCAAAAAATATATAAAAACTCTTGACTTTTGTTCAGATTGTGATTATATTATAAGTATCGAAAATAATCATTGGAGAATACCATGTCGAACCAACGCCCAGCAAAAACATATCGTGCCGCAGCACCATCTGATGGTCGTATTGACCTACGTGAGTTTGTTGAATTTATGGAACGTTGTGCAAATGTTCTTGATCGTGAGGGACAAGAAGATAGCGCATTTTACTTTGAACAAGTTGCTGAGTACGTCAAGGCAAATCCTCATAAAGCATTAAAAGAAGATGCGGGAAGAATCCTAGGCATTTAATGCTAAATAAATTAGTTGCGGGTATAGCTCAGTGGTAGAGCCCTTCGTTGCCAACGAAGTTGTCGTCAGTTCGAATCTGATTACCCGCTCCAACATATAAAATAGGTGGGTTGGCAGAGCGGTTGAATGCACTAGTCTTGAAAACTAGCGAAGGTGAAAGTCTTCCCAGGGTTCGAATCCCTGACCCACCGCCATTATTGGGTGATTAGCTCAGTTGGTAGAGCGTTTCGTTTACACCGAAAATGTCAGGAGTTCGAGTCTCTTATCACCCACCATTATTAGGGAGACCCATATGCGGTGGAAAACGATATACTTGGATGGGTCGGACTTGGACTCGTTGTAGCAATGTTTATTTTAATGTGGGTTATGACCTATTGGGATTTATAATGGGTGTATAGCTCAGTTGGTTAGAGCACTCGCCTGATAAGCGAGAGGTCGGTAGTTCGAGTCTACCTACACCCACCATCAATAAAAAGGATATATTATGGCTTTACTATCAGAAATGGGAAATCAGTTGCTTAAAGCAGCAAAAATGCACGCCGAGGGAGAACTGGAACGTGCTAAAACTAATGTATTAGTTTATTTGAACAATTCAACAGGGATTGGTGAACACAGTGATGTTGTAGAAGCAATTCAAGAGGAACTAGACAAAATGGCATCTGCCCATGATCGTCTAGAAATGATTGAAAAATATTTCAAAAAATAAATAAATGTATGAAAATAAACATTATTGGTGGTGGGATCATAGGCAATAGTGTAGCATATAATCTATCGCAAAA
>CAXQBA010000002.1:0-2291 GCA_964221885.1 Luminiphilus sp.
TGAAAATAATAAAAAGATTGGTCTTGAAATACAGTGTAACGAAAACGACTCGATAAAATCACGAAAATTTTATCGAAACGATACCTTACATGTGGAATCTACGGAATATTTTGATACTGGAACTAAGGAATTTCACACCTCTTACAATATGGGTGAGATGGACAGTATCAGCACCCTTTGGTATGAAAATGGAACCATGAATTACCAATACTCTTACAAAAATGGTAAAAAAGATGGGGCATGTATTTTCTGGAATCAAAATGGACAAACGATCTACAAAGGACATTATGTCAACGATCTGTTACATGGATTGAATAAGTGGTGGTATGATTCTGGACAGAAAGAACGTCAATGCTCTTATGTTGGAGGAAAAGCTAATAGTGTCTACAAGAGTTGGTATGAAAGTGGACAAAAAAGATTTCGTTGCAAATATGTAATGGACAAACGTGAAGGGCTATGTAGGAAATGGTATGAGAATGGTGCTATCCACAAGATCTGGTTATACAGAGGCGGCTTAAGAGATGGGAAATGTTACAATTACTTTGAAGACCGAACCGTCATGTGCATTTCTCACTTTAAACAAGGAACGGGAAGTTCGGTAGACTATTACCCTAGTGGTCAGAAAAAATACGAGCTCAGTTTTGTTCGAGAAATTCAACATGGTGCATGCACATGGTGGCATGAAAACGGACAGATGAAGATGAACGCTGATTATGTTAACGGTACAGTGGAATCAAGTAAATGTTGGGATAAAGAAGGAAAACCCCTACAATGTCCAGAGCAACGAGATTAGACTTGGTTCCAGATTCATTATAACATACACGTTTAAAAGGATACTACAGGTCTAAAAAAAAAGATGGCCTAGGAATAGGTCATCTACATTGGATATCTAACAGTTGGATCTCTTTTGTGAATTTAGACATTTTACAATTACACTGAATATGAAAACAACAAAGACACCTTTTCAGTATACCAAACTAGCTTTCTAGGCAACTACTGTTTCGACCTTGGTCTCATTTTGTAGGGCATCATGCCCCTCAAAAGATATAAAGAAAGGAACCGTAGCCGATAAAATGTAATACATTAAAATAAGCATCGTGAATACTGATTGATCAATGCCAAACATATGTCCATAATACATAAAGACACCTACGGCAAGGACAGCTCTAGACACTTCAATATATCTCCCAAATAGTTTTTGATCCATCAGCGTTGTGTAACCAAAAACACCAAGAACAATCAGAAAAGAATACACATATAGTTGATCAGGATACTGATTGATCGTTCCGATATTATACAATAAAGAAAAGATCAAAATACCACACATGGTTAATTGAAAATAAGACCATACAATCAGAAAAACAGATGGTTTCAGGTCATATTTATCAAAATGATACACATCCTGTATCGTCTCAATCGGAAATCGCTCTTTCATATCATCCGGTCTCCATCCGGTTGGACGAAACCATATCGTTAATTTTGCCATGAAATCTTTGGTATGCCAGGCATCCCTGAATATACGAGCTGCATGTTGAAAATTGATCAGAACCGGATTCCATGTTTGTGCTGGCTTTAAGACACCATAGACAGGTGGTACGTCATCTAACTCCTCCTGAAACGTACCAAAAACCCTGTCCCAAACACAAAAGATCGCTGATAGGTTTTTGTCGATATATTCTTCATTAATCGCATGGTGGACTCGATGCTGCGATGGAGTTACTAATATATATTCTAACCAACCAAGTTTGGGTATATGCTCGGTATGATACCAGAACTGCAAGAAAAAATGAATCGGTGATGCCAATATAATCACCTCATTAGGTACGCCTAAAATAGCAGCAGGTATCATGAAGATCGTATAAAATCCGATAAATACTGAAATGGATTGACGTAATGCACATGCTAAATTGAATTGTTCGGAACTGTGATGAATCACATGCCGATTCCAAAAAATATTGATCTTGTGATTCAACCGATGATTCCAATAACTAGCAAAATCCAAACAAATAAAAGCCAAGCCAAAAACTAACCAAAAGGGATACGAACTCATATCAAATATTGCAATGTAACTCTTGACAAATGGATATGAAATGATAATAAATAAGATCCCTAATGAGTCCTTGATCACATTCGTAACACCAGAACTGATACTTGATATCAGATCCATATGATTGATCTGGATATGTTTTACAAAAGCCTTGTAAAAGGTTTCCAAAATGACTAGACCAATAAAGGATGGTATAGCATATAACAGTGCGTTTGCGTAGGCTTCCATACGATTGAATTTGGTC
>CAXQBA010000003.1:0-4999 GCA_964221885.1 Luminiphilus sp.
CTCGTCCGATCTGGAAATTTTACTATAATGTATTTGTTTTGAACACAGAAACTGGAGAGGGGGCAACATATGGTTGGTATACAGGAGGAACCTTCAAAAAGGTGAGTGGTTTTGGTACACCCGCTAATCCGATCTAGTGTATTAGATGAAACACGTAACATTCAATTCGATCAAATAAAATAAACGCCTATGTTTGGAGGATCCGATGATGGACAGATGATGGTGACTATCGAGTCTCATAAGACCATAACCCTTGACGCACAGATCGGGGATACTTTCACCATGCAGACCACGCCTGAAAAGCTCAATTATTCCTTAAATGTGGATTGGAATTCAGGAGATGGTGGAGAAGCCTCTGGTGCTTCTGGTGAATCAGCCCCTATACCGACGTTCAATGCCTACAAGAAGATCACCCTAGAATTTGTTTTTCATGCAGATGCGACGGGGCTGGTCAAATTCCCAGAGGGCCATGAAGATGACTTTGGGAGTGACGATGAGCCAACCATCAAGGCCTATCTCGATAAACTCTACAATGTAGTCTATGGGTACAATCCTGCATCACACGGACCACCCTATCTGAAGGTGATCTGGGGCGAAAATCTGCCTGACTCGACCAATTCGGACGAAGAGACAGCAACTGGTGTTTTTGCCTGTCATTTAGAGGAATGTGGTGTGGAGATCACCCACTTCAGTTTGAAAGGGCATCCGATCAAAGCGAAAATAACTCTAAAATTGACGTCTTTGGTGCCGCCAGATGGTCGCCCAACAGGAGAGTCGCCGGATCTGACGCATCATATTCCGATCAAGCATGGTGATAAGATGACCCGGATCTGTAACGAGATCTACGGGCGCTTTGATGCGAAGATCTGCGCTGCGGTTTCGCAATATAATGGCATTATTTCCTGGCGTTCTATGCAAAAAGATTCGGTAATGTCCTTTCCATCGATTCATATGCTCAATGAACTTTATCTGGATGAATGGACAGAGATGGAAAAGAAAGCGGAGGAAGGACCCTCCCAGACGCATTACGAACATATGTGTGAGCTGATCGGTCAACAAAAGGCAGATCAGTATTTTCGTACCTTCGAATTTGATAAGAACGAACCATACACGGAGTGGTTGGCCCGTCGCGAGGACAATCGCGGATATGCCTAATTCGGTTCGATCTACTGATACAGATTCCCTTTATCCGAATGGATGTAGGGAATTTTTTTTGGGGGTGCATCAAGAAGCGCCTCCCTTACATCTCATTGGAAGATACTGGGTTTGCTTTACGTTGGATCAATCTTTGAACCGTTTTTTCATAAGACGTACCATTCAATAAGCTTTCTACCCAGGCTACGAACCAATATTGTCGATAGGGGTTGGGCTGGTCAGCCTTTTTGACGAGGTGATCTTTTAATTCCTCAAGAGATTGCTGGGTTTGTTTGACCACCTTGCTATGTTGTAAGGTACCTGAATTGAGACGCCGTAAGATCTGTAAAACAGATCGTTCAATATCGTGATAGCAATCGTGTTCCTGCATATATCGCTGCGTTTGTTCCAATAAATGATCTAGGATCGTAAAGTTTTCCAGCGAATAATGGATCATGATATGTAATACACGGGCATAACTCAGTACATCATACCGAATGGAATTATTATTGTCGTGTAAGACAAGCCCCATCCAATAAAGTGCTTCATCCAGGTTGTTCATTACAAAATGGACAAAGGAAACTTTGAGATAGACAAAAAACTGATTGAAATTGTAAACGGTACCTTTTTTATTTTTCTGTTCAGCTTTTAATTGATCTCCAAGTTTGGTTACTTCCTTAAAGAGTCCCTGGTCGGTGTAGATACGTGCTGAATGCACATAAACCAATAGAAAGATCAGATCCTCTGAGCGTTTATCGATATGGACCCCCTTGATATGACGGATCTGTCGTGTCTCTTCGATATACTGCATAGCTAGATCATACTGTGGTTCCTTTTTTGAAATAAGCGTTTGGATATAATTATATAAAGCTTTTATATAGGTGTGGGTGTCATTGATAATGCGTTGTCGATTGTCTTTAAAGACATCAACTCGTGCCTTGGCATATTCAGCAGACTCAAGTGTATTTCCAGTGAAATAGGCATGAGCTGATTGGGTGTAATTGTAGATCTTTGCTAAATGAGGATCTTTTAAGGCTTCCTCATCACGTGCGATAAAAGAGGCTTTTCGGAAAAGGGATCGTTCTTCATCGGTTGTTGGTCCCCCTCGATCATAAATGAATTGGAACGTATCGGCATAGACCCGTTCATACCCCACCTGTCGTTTGAGTTTTTCAAAGATTTCTATTTGTTCTTCCTGGATAATATTCACTTTCTTGATAGCATGTTTGAAATTCGGTTCATTCATCGCCATTTCAAACTCCCAACTAAGTACTTGTAATAGACAGGGGTATAAACACTGCTCCGTTGCAATTTTTTTAGCTTGTCTTAACTTCTTTTTTGCTTGGCTCAGCAACCCTTTCATATGGAGAATATCCACTTGTTTCAATAGGTCGGCCACTTGAAAAGACGAATTCTTATTCGAGTAATAATCATTCAGGCTATCCATGATCAGATGATAGAGATAGGTCTGAATGTTCGGTAATCGACGAATCATATCAGCGGCTTCTTTTCCCAGTTTCTTTCGAAGATTTTTGTGTAAAATTTTGCTGTCAAATGTATCCTGTTTTTCAAGAAGCTCATACAGGATCATGTATTGGGCATTCTTCTTTTGCAGATTAGCTGTAAATAAACTGAAATGCCTTTTCTCGCTACGAGAAAGCGATGAAATTAATTGATGCAGGTCATTTTTGGCGTTAGAAACCATATTGTTGTGTGCCTTAAAAGATTGAATACAAGTAGTTTGTAGCACTTAATATACGTTCAGAAAGACAAATTTGCTGCAAATATGAAGATTTTTTTTTGATCTGATCCGCTAATTTTGAATCAACATAAAAAGCATATGTAATGAAAGCAAGTAAACTATTAATTTTATGGATGTTTTTGGCCACATCCATATGGGCACAAGAAACAGCCAACTATGTCGCGAATTGGCACTTTGGACAGCAGTCAGCTATTGATTTTACATCAGGTTCGCCGGTCAATGTTTCATCTCAGATTATCGGAAATGAAGCTATGACTTCAGTGTCTGATGGAAATGGATCGCTTCTGTTTTATTCATCGGCAGATTCTACTATATGGGATGCTAGTGATCAGATCATGCCAAATAGTTATGGCTTGACATCCGATCAATCTGCTTCCTGTGGTATGGTGGCTTGTAGAGTACCAGGAACTTGCGACCAATATTATATATTTTATATCAATACAAGTCCATCTGGAAGGACCATCAGTTACTCTGTCATTGATATGAGTTTACCGGGCAACGGAACTGCTGCAAATCCTCTGGGTGATGTGGTACCTAGTCAAAAGAATATTTTGCATTTCAATGCTGATAATATCGCTGAGAAATTGCTGATCATACAAAAAGGAAATACAGAAAATTATTGGCTGATGGCCCGGTCTATTGTCAATGATGTTTACTATGCTTTCGAGGTAGGTGCCAGCGGGATTGATCTCAATCCCGTGGTATCAACCTTACCGGGTGGTGCTTTCCCAGGAATAATTGGATCACCATCATTAGGTTGGGTTGCTGTTAACCGACAGCGCAACATTATTGCCGAAGCAAATGGTATTATACCAGATGTACGTGTTTTTGACTTCGATAACACTACTGGAATTGTATCAAATCCAGAAATCATATTGACGGGTCTTGTTTACCCTTCCGATTTGACTTATGGCCTTGCCTTCTCTCCGTCAGGTGATAAACTACATGTCGGTTGGAGTGCTTTGTTATTTTCAAATTATATGTCAAGCTTTGATGTAAGTGGTGGTGTTGGAACGGTTGGAGGTACTCGGGTAGATCATGATATTTCATCACAGTTTTTACAGAACGGCATGTGTCGGGCTATGGCTTTGGGACCGGATGGTCGAATCTACATAGCATGGGACGGTATCGCAAACAATAATTATTTGGGTGTGATCAATACTCCCGAGGACATAAATAATCCGAATATCGTTATGCAAGGACATATGATCACAAATACAGCCATTTTGGGATTGCCGAATATTGCTTATTACTATCATCCAGCTAATTTTGTCGATAGCTTAGCGGCCTTTGATCGTACGATCTGTATCAATGAATCGACACGAATTGGTTTAGTGGATTATGATTCAATCTGGGGAACCTATGTCTGGGAGCCAGCTGCCATGGTCATGGACGTAGATGGAGCATCAACTCAAACAGTCTCTTTGGCAGCGGATCAAGAATTTGTGGTTAGTGTATACGAGCCTTGTGGTGACTTTATAAAGTCAGATACCGTTTTAGTTCGAGTCGATCCTTGTTTGTTGTCCATTGATCTGACCGATTTTCAAGCATCCTTAGAAGGTAAGGATCTCGTCAATCTACGTTGGTGGGTTGATGAAGAGCATGAAATGTCACATTATATTATCGAACGTAGTGCTGATGGTTATTATTTTGAATCCTATTTATTTTTGGATGCACAGAATGTAGCTGGCTCGATCGGGTATCAGATAGATGATGTGGAGGCTCTGAAAGGGATGTCTTATTACCGTTTGGTTGCAGTTGGTAAAGATGGGGAAGAGCAGCGGTCTGTGATTCGTAATATCTATAATAAAGATGATATAGATTGGTCTGTGTTTCCAAATCCAACATCAGGTGATCTGACAATTCGTGGATTGCAATCAGATAAAAATATAACCGTTCACGTGATCAATTCTTTGGGTCAATCGGTTCGTAATTGGTATCATCTCAATGCATCGCATTCAGTACAGGTAAGTCTATCTGGTTTACCGAATGGTGCATACTTTGTATCCATACAACAAGATGAACGCATGCATCGATATGTGACGGTCATTAAAAAATAAAAGTTCATATTATTTGGGTTTGTTTTTCGTGAGTTAAGCTCAC
>CAXQBA010000004.1:0-6552 GCA_964221885.1 Luminiphilus sp.
TTATTATTCGATTCGAGTAGATACCCCCTTTTTTACATCGCTTCAGCATAGCTACACTATTGGTGCACCTAGCCAACGCGTGATGCATAATTTTATAAAGTTGAATTATGATGTACACTTTCATCCAAGGCATTACTTAAAAGTGACTTGGTCTGGACAACATAACATCCGTCGAGAATTTGATGTTCGTCGATCAGGTAGATCGGAGATTCCATCCTTGCAGATTCTGAAATTCAATAGTTTTTCTGAGGTAATGCATTTGTTCGAATCAAATCATAACATTTCAATTCGCTCTGGCCTCCAACATATATTGTCAGATAATACCAATAATGCAATTTCAGGTATTTTACCCTTTATACCTGACTATAATGAACAAGTTGCTGCTGCATTTAGTATTCTAAATTATTCGATAGGCTCATTTAATTTCGAGACGGGGTTCCGATACGACTTTATTCATCAAAATATTGTATCGATCTCTACTTCTCTTCCACGAATCATTGAGAGATTTACTAATCAATACCATTTGATCAATCTTCAGATTGGTGGCAAGTACACCTTTTTAAATGCACACTCAATTTCAATCAATAGCGGCTATTCAAATCGAAACCCAGGTCTACACGAATTATACAGTTATGGTCTTCATCAAGGAGTCAGTTCCATTGAAATAGGAAATCAAGATCTCAAACAAGAACAATCTACAAAAACAACATTAGAATATACGTTTGCACCAAACACCCGATTCTCATTTTCAGTATTGGGTTACTATCACCATTTTTTCAATTACATTCATTTGGTCCCAACTAATGAAACACAACTGACCATTCGAGGTGCCTTTCCCGTTTTTGAATACCAGCAGACAGAGGCTTTCATAACGGGTATTGATTTTCTAAGTAGTTTTACAATATCCAATTCGTTGTATACTCAATTTCGATTTAATTATGTTTTTGGACAGAATACAAGTTTAGATATCCCACTTGTATTTATACAACCGCCATCCATTTCCTTGAACCTGACGTATCGTCTCAAACACAGCATTCAAGTCTCATCGGTTCGTTTTGATGACATTGAATTAGGCGTCTCTAATAAATATGTTTTTGAACAGACCAGACTTTATGATTTCCAAGATCTTATTGGGGCACCAAAAGGATATTATTTATTAGGGTTCCAAGGGTCAACCAACATAAATATTGATGAATTTACACTTCGATTTTTTGTTCGAGTTGAAAATGTATTAAATTTAAAGTACAGAGATTATTTAGATCGATTACGTTACTATGCAGATAATATGGGCATTAATGCTACAATTGGTCTTCGGTTTACATTTTAATACATGGATCACTTAAAAGAAATATTAAAAAGTAGAAAGCTCAAGGCAACTCAAACGAGACTTCAATTATTATCCATCTTTGATCAAGAGAAATATGCCATCCCTTATTCAAAGATTCAGGTCTTGATGAAAGAAACGGATCGAGTTACATTGTATAGGACCATTGAGACCCTCCTTGAAAAAGGTGTTATTCACAAAGCATACAGGGAAGAAAATGACAACTACTTTGCCATGTGTGGTCAATCTTGTAGTCATC
This sequence comes from Luminiphilus sp., assembly GCA_964221885.1. Taxonomy (GTDB): domain Bacteria; phylum Bacteroidota; class Bacteroidia; order Chitinophagales; family Saprospiraceae; genus Aureispira. The sequence goes on from CAXQBA010000004.1 coordinate 1,584, forward strand.
AAGAACACAATCATGATCACATACACTTCAAATGCCAAAACTGCAATGAAGTTCAATGTAAAGAAATCGATCAGAAAATCAATATTAATATTCCAGGATACAAGGTCAATACCACCTCTGTAGTCTTACAAGGAATCTGTAACAAATGTCAATAATAGGTCGGATTAAATCCCTATTTTTTTGATGAGGTCTCCTTCTACAAAGTCATTATCGACAACAAAAACCAGATAAAAAGAGGATTGTATTTGTTTCAGTATTTGGTGTGAACGGCTACCTACCTCATAAATATCCCCCCAATCTTTCATCCACATGTTGAATGCATCCTTCTTCCAGATCAGAAAGCTATTGTAATCCACTATTGTTGGCTGAATGATGTCTTTGTTGGGGAAAACACCCCAAGTTACAGCAAATGATGCATCCTCACAATTGGTGATCACATCATTATTCATGTTTATAGCACAATAAGAAATACTTGGATCAGACAGATCTAACCGCTCAAAATCCTCTTTTGAACAAAAGAACTCAAAATATTCCTTTTGATAAAGAAATCCTCCAGGACCACCCCAACCCTCTTTACTTTCAGATGGCATAGCATTAACCCTAGGCTGTGAATTTATGGTTAAATAACCTTTATGATTTAAGGCAACCAACTCTTCGGCTATGGTATCCGTCTCAGATGCTTTATAATCACACCATGGAATAAATTTGACCTTACCTTCTAGGAAACGTACAAAAACACTTCTAACATCATCAATCGTACGAAGTTCTTCACCCCACATTTTGCGTTTCGATTCAGATGATCCAGCACGAATACCGAATAAATGATAATTTTTGATGTCTCCGAATTGAGGATCTGATGAGTCCCCCCAACGGCCGTTTGGAAAATGATCCCATTCAGATGTGCGTTCTATATAGTATTTCTTAGCATTGGCCCAAAAGATGGGACGAATCTTTTCATCAGAATCAATTCTTGATTTCCAAGGTAATTCTCGTCTCGTCGAAACATTATCCAACAGATTCAGATTCTGCAAAATCTTTCGACTGGTATCCTCTCGGTTCAATGTATAAAAATGTAACCCATACATACCACTATCCAATATCTTTTGACACATATCCGTAGCTAATTGGACTCCATATGCTGCTACTTTTTCGTCATCATCTCTAATGCTTTTGAGGTCATCCCATATTTTTTGTGGAACATGAACATTACAAAAATCAACCATTCTTCTGAAATTCGCATAGTTCAATATTGGTAAAATGCCAGGTAGAATTGGACATGTTATTCCTAGACTTCTACAGTCCTTCACAAAATTCAGAAATTTATCGACATCATAAAAAAGTTGTGTTATGATAAAGTCCGCTCCTGCTTCTACTTTTTCTTTCAAGTATTTTAGGTCATCTTCATAGTTGCCATCTGGATGCCCCTCAGGATAGCCAGCGACACTGATCCCAAAGAAATCATCATATTTATCACGAATATATCGAACTAGATCAATCGCATATTTAAATCGGGAATCACTGGCTTTCCATTCTTGACCATGTGGAGGATCACCACGAAGCGCCAAGATATTTCGAATATTGGCTTTTTGTGCATGATCAAGTGTCTGGCGAACTAATTCTTCATTGATATTTGTACAAGTAAGATGCATCTGTGTTTCGATACACATAAATTGTTGCGTATTCTTACAAATATCTAATGTTAATTCAGATGTACTGCCTCCTGCACCCCAAGTTATATCAATAAACAAGGGCTCCATTGAACTCATTTTATCCATCTTGATATACAAGTTCTGTTGCCCCATGTTCGTCCTAGGAGGAAAATACTCAAAAGAATAAAAAGGGTTTTTATTCTCAATTTCTTTATGTATACGGTCTATTATCTTCATGTTATCAACGGTACTAAAACCCTATAATTTCTTGAATCGCGCGGTAAAATAACAAACTTTATTTCATTATTTTACTGCAACTTGTCAATTTTATGTCTACCCTTGGAATTGGAAGTAACGAAAGACCTTTGAAAGCTGTAAGCTATTTGATAACAATACTTTTTTTGAAAACACCATCCTTTGAAATAAGCTCCACAACATACATCCCTTTTGGAATATCATGTAATGTAATACGAGCTTCTTTTGAGCCAAGTTTAATGTCATCATATTGCCTAATAATTTGTCCATGAACATTAAGTAATGAGATACTAGTTGATGCCTCAATCGGATTCTGCCATTGAATGTACAGGTCGCTTCTTGCTGGATTCGGGTATATCTTAGGTGCATTTTGACTTGCATTTGATAAATGACTTAGCAGAATCACCTGTGAGTAGTGAATTGAACCATCAAAATGAATACAAGCCAACCTATAATACGTTTGGTCGTTCAAAGGTATCTGATCTATAAAAGAGACCTGTTTTGGAGTCGAAGACCCTTCTGATTCTACAATGTCTAATAGGGAAAAAGTGATACCATCTATTGCATGCTCTAATTTATAGTGATCTATCTCATGCTCACTTGACACCTCCCAAGAAAGAAGATTGCTACTCCCCAGTTTTTGGCCTTTAAAGTTAAGAAGTGTAATTGGTCTTTCTAGAGAAAGAAGTATCGTGCAATCTACTATTTCGATTGTTACATCCATTGAAGACGAACAATTATTTTCATCAGAAACAGTCAGTGTTTTAGTCACAGTAGATACGGGATATCCATCTGAGGAAAAAGATGTGTTTTGATTCGTTGGGTCTGTTAAACCTCCACTTGGAGACCACATACAATTATATGGCTGATTTGGCAATGGTGTATCGAAGTTAATGGACCAATCATCGAGATCACCGCTAGGACCACCTGTACAGTCATATACCGTCAGAGTCCAAGTACCATTTGTTGATACTCCATTAAAGTCAGACATAGCCGCTGTACCATAGGGAGCATAATTACCGGTGTATGGCGCCACACCTGATGAAATACTTGTTGCAGAAGCATCTGTGAAACACGTACCCGTGAAATCACTACCTGCCATTCCGTTATTTGGGGCAGGTACTAATACGACACATGGTGACCCTCCTGGAGCACATAGCTCGATTTGTATATCATCTACATTATTTAAGTCAATATTCAAACAGACTGAAACAGTTGTAGCTCCAACAACTGGATCAGCCACACCACTTACATTGATAGGAACGGTAACACCATTAGAGCAGTCATTATTTGGAATCGGATAAGGCCCATTGGCGCTAAAACTATAATTGGTCGATGTAGGGGCTGGGGAACCACCCGTAATCGTACTATTTAAACCCGTAATTAGTGATTCACCTTGACACAGGGTATCATCATCAGGCCATGCCGTTAGACTTGGAGCCTCATCGATCGTTAAAATTATATTGTCGGGTACTACCGGACAAGGCCCTCCGGAAGAGCATGGCGTTAATTGAAGAGTTATCTGACCTGTTGAACTTGGTGTAAACGTTGGGTTGATAGCGTTAGCATCTGGAGAGAATGTCCCAGACCCTGAAACTACTGACCAAGTCTGTGTCCCACAAGATTCTGGATTATTAATCAACCCTGATAAAGAAAGGGGGTCTCCCTGACATACTGAAGCATCATTCCCTGCGTCAGCAACAGCGGCAACGGTTGTATTGACAGTAACCGCACTTCGCAGGCTGACACAACCCGTCGCTGGATCGGTAGATTCAAGATAATACGTTGTTGCCCCCACAGGACTAACAACCAATGAATTACCTGCACCTATTTGTGTTCCACCTGATGATGCATCCCACCACGTGAACGTACCAGATCCTGCTCCACCAGATGCAGATAGTGTTGTTTGTCCTCCATCACATACAAGTAAAGGCGACGCAGAGGCTACAGGTGTTGTTGGTAATGGATCTACAATAACATCAACAGAAGCTGAATTGAAACATGACCCTAAGCTTGCTTGCACCGTGTACGTAGCCGTACCACTAGCAGTTGGACCTACTGTCAAAGAAGGGTTGGATGATGAGGATGTATTAATACTAATATCATTACAATTCGTACATGTCCATGAATAGGACGCCCCAGCAGGAGCTGTTGGCGCACCACCGATTTGGACAATACCACCAACACAAACATTGCTGATTGGCCCCGCATCAACTAATAGTGGACCAACAGATACGGTTACCTGGTCTGTGAAAACACAAGGCCCATTTGTAACAGTCACCTCATACGTTTCTGATCCTGTTGCTCCAGCTGATATACTAACGGTTGGATTTGCGGATGTTGATCCAGCTGATATAGCAATTCCTCCATTGTCTCCACCAACTAATGCCCAACTATATGTTGATCCATTTGGTCCTGTTGGTGCCCCTCCAATAGTTACTGAACTTGGTGCACAAGCAGTCACATCAGCACCTGCATCTGGTATAAACGCAGGTACTACAGTAACTTGTACCTGATCTATAAGACAACACGCTAAACCATCTGCGTCATTACAGGCAGTTAATGTATACGTTGTTGTTATCGTCGGACTAGCTGTCGGATCTTCACAATTTGAGCAACTCAACCCTGAAATAGGTGACCAAGAGAATGTTGGACCTCCTTGTGCTACTAGTCCGCCTGATAATGTAGCGTCTAATGGCGTGGATTGTCCTTCACAAATAATCGCATCGGGTCCAGCAGTTAGTGATGTTGGTGCTGTACAACAAGGCACCTCAATAGTAAGGTCCGAACAAGTAGCACCGCCATAGCCATCGATCATTACCCATGCACACTCTCCAGGATTAAGAGTAACAGTAAACGTAAAGCCATCACCATTCCCTCCAGGGTTTGATCCGTATTCTTGAAAACCTGGGTTTGAACAATCTACATCCATTGTGCTAGGATTCCCGGTAAAAACCGCACCTTGAACATTACAATTATCAAATACCTCATCAATAACTATATCAACCGTTATTACTGAGCTAGATGGATTACAGTATTCATACCAAACAGAATTTTCAACAGAG
>CAXQBA010000005.1:0-3379 GCA_964221885.1 Luminiphilus sp.
CTCCAAATAGGTTCGTCCAGAAGTACATAAACACATACAGACCTACTGGGTGTGAATCATCATAATGAATGGTGTGAATAACGTCTGAAATGTGTGTGGGGGACACTTTATCCCATGTGCTCAGTTCATCATTGATAAATGCCATGGACGATAGATCACCAATACGCAAAACTACACCCACTATAAGGATCAAACCAAATAGTAAATGATGAAATCTAGAATTGGATAAGGAAACGGGTCGCATGAACTAGTAAATGAAAATGTCATTTACAAGATAATGATTGTAAAAGAATGAAATGGCTTAATTGAGGAAAAGAATTTTTGAAACAGCCGAGGAGCTCCCGTCATCATTTACTACAAAGACTAAATACACACCACTTTGTGCTCTTCGACCGGTATAATCAGTACCATACCAAATGGCTTGCCCACCAAGAGCTGTAGTCTCATACATCAGTCGACCACTACTATCCGTAATTTTAACATTGGCATCCTCAGCAAGGTTTTTAATAGCAATAGGACCTTGATAATCTGGTTCTACAGGGTGTGGAAATACAACAATATCAGAGCGGTTCATGTTTTTGACCCCATCCGTAGCTTCAGACCTGAACGATTGAAGGCCACTGCTGGTAGCTATATATACGTACCCATTCACCCCGTCTACAGCAATATGTTTAACTTCATTATTGAATAATGGACTGTTCTCCTCGGTAAAGTACAGAAGTTGATCATAACCGTCTGCTGAAAGTAGAAACAACCCATTATTCGTTGCCACCCATTTTCGGTTAGCGCCATCATATGCAATGTCATTGATCTGTTCTGCTTCAAGCAAATAACCATTGAAATTATCTTGGCTTATTATAGGTCTATTCCCTTGGCAAGAGCCATCAAAAATAGATGACCCACAATTAAAGATTGTTATTCCTTGGTCGGTTCCAACCCAGACAACGCCCTCTCTATCTGCTTCAATACAGTTGATTTTATTTGAAGGCAAGACACTATTGTTTTCACCCAATTCAATGTGTTGGTCATCCGTATCATCGTTAATATCACCTGGATCGAAAACCACAACTTTACCAGTTATTTGTTTGATCCAGATATATCCATTGCGGTCAATCGTTAAGAATTCTGTCTGTTGTTCACCAAGCTTACTAATGTCAATGCTCTTCCAATCACCATTTCTTTTCTTAACAGCTAGAGGAGTATTCGTTAGTGAATTAGACATCCACACATTTCCATCTTCGTCAACCGCTAAACCTGTTACACGAGTGTTGTTTGGATCACCAATAGCAGGGGCTAAAGAGGATTGGCCATCATACTGGTCATAAATGGAAATATTATCCCCACGATCTAATTCAAGGAGACCTCTCATGAAGGAGCCAACATAGATTTTATCGTTTTCAGGATTGCTAATAATGCGAACACAATCATAAAATGTATCCATTTCAGAACGAGTGAATCCATTGTAAATATCCCAAATGCCATTATCAAATTTTAAAAAGCCATTTCTATTAAAAAAAGGCGTATACGTATTGTAAGACGACGAACTGAGCCATAGAACTCCTTGGTTATCTACGTGGAGGTCTGATATATTATTAGAATTCGGGGCATTGGGTCGGAACTGATAGAAATTGGTGTGTAGATAGCCTTGGTCCGCCGCCCAAACGATACCGCTTTGGTCGATCACTATATCACGTACACGCCATGAATTTGGATAGATGTTTTCGTATACCCGATTGGTTTTTGTAATTGTATAAAATAAACTAGATTGAGTGCAAACAACTAGAGTAGATCGATCATAGCTTAATGAAAAATTGAAATTGGAGATAAAATTTGGATTGGTAGATGTACCCAACCAAAAATCAAGAGTATCATTATTTTGATCGATCGGATTGAAATGTACCCAGTTGCCATTTACAAAACATACTAGGCTGTCATTCATATCGGCAAATAAGGTGCCATCAAAATTAATGATCTGTTTGGAGTTGTAATTTGAAAATGTATTACCGTTGATTCGACCTTGGAAAATCCACTGATTGAAATCTAAAAGATTTCTTCCGTCTAAAATTCCCGCAAAGATACCCTGAGGCATTGAGATAAAAAGGGTGTCATTAAGTTTTGTACAGGCATTTACCGATGAATTGGTAAATGTAGTTTGTGAAAAAGCATTAATGCTTAGGTCATATATCACTAGTCCAAATGAGCAAGAGAAATAAATGGAACTATCTCTACAAAAAATATGATTGATATCTTTGTTGCCTACAATATTCTTGTTGTCTTTAATCGAAGATAAATTTCGTACGGAACCATTTTTGAAGACAAGGTCTATATTTCCATTGCTGTATGCTATGACCAAAATGTCAAGATCAGATGCGTACTCGATCGTTTGAACACCCATGTCATTCAAGCCGCTAACTTTGTTAATGTGCTCAATAGAATTATCAGCTTTGAAAACCCTTAAGATGGCTTCTTGAGTTGCGTAATAAACACTTTGCTCATCTTCGGCAATATATCGAGCAGATTCATACGATAAATGAGATCGCCATTGAGTAATAGATACGGGGTCTTCTTGAGCAAAAAGGACATTCTTGAGCAAAAAGAACATTAAGAATAAATATGTAGTTCGAATTTTCATACAACCTAAAGACGTATTGAGAAGGGATTATGTGCAGAAAGGTTCGAAATTTAAATTTTTTTAACAAAAAAAAGAAAGAGAGAAACCCTTTCTTTTAGTGTTTTTTTAACCTACGCTTTAATAGATTAAATGCCTTGTTGGCACAAGTAAGTAAAGTATGTAAGAACGTTCAAGCCCAAAACAACTCACGCAGTTAAACGGGATTAGTTATTCAATTGATAGTTATGGTATGAGATGAACGTTTGTTAGCAAAACGAGGAGTCTGCAAAAAGGGTTGGGTACTTAGTTTATTTTTTTTAACAGAAGGTCTGAGACGACGGTTTGTGTTTCAGTGGCACCCATAGTTGAAACAGGGAGTGAGGTGCTCTTATATCCTTCTTTGTCTACGCGAATAATAAACTTCTGATCCGCATCTAATTTAAGTTCAATCAACCCATTATTGTCAGAGCTGAACGTCTCTTTTTCACCAGAGAACTTATTATTCAAAGAAAGGGCGGCATTTTCAATTGCCTTCCCAAATCCATCTACTACATGAAATCTGATGATAAGAGTTACTTCATCAGAAGATGTGATTTGCTCACCGTCAGGTGTTTTCTCATTGACCACTGAGGAGGTTGAGTCGGAGGAGGTTTCTTCTGTTGAAGTCATTGTTGATGCAATCATTCCACCTTTGTATGGTTGAGATAAACCTGAAGTAAAGCTAGGCTTTATAGATGTGTTGACAACAAATGGTTTTTTGCTGGGGAT
>CAXQBA010000006.1:0-3891 GCA_964221885.1 Luminiphilus sp.
TTTTTGAATCGCTCGATTTAGAGGTCTTGCACCGAATTGTGGGTCATAACCTTTTTCAGCGATAAAGTCTTTTGCTTTTGCATCTAGTAACAGTTCATAACCTAGTTCATTGACTCTGCCAAATAGATCTTTCAAGGAAATATCGATGATCTTAAAGATCTCTTCTTTCTCTAAACTATTAAAGACCACAACATCATCAATACGATTCAAAAACTCAGGAGAGAATGTTCGTTTTAAGGCACCTTGAATAACACCTTTCGCGTGAGCATCTGAACCATCTTGTCGGGCCTGAGTAGCAAATCCAACGCCTTGTCCAAAGTCTTTTAACTTTCGAACACCAATGTTGGACGTCATTATGATAAGTGTATTTTTGAAGTCTACTTTACGACCTAGACCATCCGTCAGTTGACCATCATCTAAAACTTGTAATAAAATATTGAAAATGTCTGGATGTGCTTTTTCAATTTCATCAAGTAATATTACAGAGTAAGGTTTGCGACGAACTTTTTCAGTTAATTGGCCACCTTCTTCATATCCAACATAGCCTGGAGGAGCACCAATCAAGCGACTGACGGCAAATTTCTCCATGTATTCACTCATGTCGATCCGGATCAATGAGTCTTCAGAATCGAACAATTTGCGAGATAAAACTTTTGCAAGCTCTGTTTTTCCAACCCCAGTTGGACCTAAGAAAATGAACGTTCCGATTGGTTTATTAGGGTCTTTAAGACCGACTCGGTTTCGTTGAATGGCTTTTGTAACTTTTATGATAGCTTCATCCTGACCGATAACACCTTGCTGAAGGTCTTGTGTCATACCGAGTAATTTAGCACTTTCATTTTGTGCAACACTACTTACAGGTATTCCGGTCATCATTGAAACAACTTCAGCTATTTCTTCTTCACCAACAGGATAACGTTTAGTTTTAGATTCTTCCTCCCATTGTTTTTTAGCCTGTTCAAGTTGACGGATCAACTTGGATTCTTTGTCTCTAAAGTTAGCCGCTTTTTCATATTCCTGATCGCGAACGGCCTGATTTTTCTCATCCTTTGTCGTTTCGATCTCTTCCTCTAACTGGACAATATGTTTAGGTACGTGTATATTTTTAAGGTGAACCCTCGCACCTACTTCATCCATTACATCGATAGCTTTATCGGGTAGGAAACGATCGGAAATGTACCGATCACTTAATTTCACACAGGCTTCAATCGCATCTTCTGAGTAGATGACGTGGTGAAAGTCTTCATATTTTTCTTTGATATTCTTAAGGATGTGAACTGCTTCTTCAGCAGACGGTGGATCGATAACCACTTTTTGAAAACGTCGATCTAAGGCACCATCCTTTTCGATATACTGACGGTATTCATCTAGGGTAGAGGCGCCAATACATTGTAATTCACCTCTTGCCAAGGCTGGTTTGAATATGTTTGATGCGTCAAGAGATCCTGTGGCACCACCAGCGCCGACAATTGTGTGGATTTCATCGATGAATAGAATAACATCTCTTGATTTTTCAAGCTCTGTCATGATAGCTTTCATACGCTCTTCAAACTGGCCTCTATACTTAGTGCCAGCTACTAGAGCGGCTAAATCTAACATAACGATTCGTTTGTTGAAAAGCGTTCTAGAAACCTTACGTTGGTGTATTCTTAGTGCTAGTCCTTCAACCACAGCTGTTTTACCTACACCGGGCTCACCAATAAGTATTGGATTGTTTTTCTTGCGTCGCGAAAGTATTTGAGATACACGCTCAATTTCACTTTCTCGCCCAATGATAGGATCTAGTTTAGCTTCTTCAGCTAACTTGGAAATATCTCGACCAAAGTTATCGAGCACCGGTGTATGTGATTTGCTCTTTCCTTGACGTCGTTGCGGTGTTCCTGAACCAGTGCGTGGTTCTTCCTCATCAGGAAAGTCCTCATTTTTAATATCTGGATTAATCTCGGTTCCTACATATTCCATCTCGGTAAGGAAACGTTCGTAATCCACATCAAATTGATTCAATACTTTTGTGATCGAACTGTCTTTAGCTTTGAGTACAGCCAAAAGAATGTGTTCGGTTCCTATGATATCGCTTTTGAGGTGTTTAGCCTCAAGGAAGGTAATTTTTAGAGCTTTTTCAGCTTGCTTGGTTAATGGGAGGTTGCCAAGATTGTAGGCAGTTGAAGGTGTCTGCGAAGCCGATGTGAAGGTGTCTTCTATGGCTTGTTTTAGATAGACCAATTCAACTTCTAGTGAAAGAAGTGTACGAACAGCTAATGAACTTTCATCTCTCAGGACACCTAAGATAAGGTGTTCTGGCCCAATAAAATTGTGCCCATACTTCAATGCTTCATCTCTGCTAAAGGCAATTATTTCCTTAATCTTTGGTGAAAATTTGTTACTTGACATACTTCATCATGGTTTAAAAATTTCAAATCATCCTCCCAAACAAAAATGTATTAAATTTGAGTAAGTTTCAACTTTTCATAGTAATAAATTTCAATTAGTGTAATTTATATACAAAATGTAGGTTAATTTATTGTGTAGCTAAAATAGTGCCATTGCATTTCCAACATTTAAATTTTTATACATATATTCGCATTTACCAAGTGTTTCAAACTATCAAAAACCAAGGAAATGAAGTACACTGTAGATAAGAAAGATGATTTTGCTGTATTGACCCTAAAAGAGGAAAATCTTAATACATTGAAAGCGCCTGACCTTAAGTCAGAGCTAATAGTACTTCATAATTCAGGTATTGAAAATCTCATCTTGGATCTATCTAATACAAAATTTGTCGACTCCTCTGGTTTAAGTGCAATCCTCACAGGGAATCGCTTGTGGGCAGATAATGGAAATGCTTTTGTATTGACGGGTTTGGTACATCCAAGTGTTAAGATGCTCGTCTCTATCTCACGATTAGATAGCGTTTTAACTATAAAAGACAATCTTGGTGAAGCTACTAAGCACGTGATGCTACATGCCTTCAAAAAAGAGTTGGGTGGTGGCGAAGATGAGTAGCTCTTCTCATTAAATCATATTACATGTCTATGGAATTGACCATTCTTGGTAGTGGTGCTGCTTTTCCAACATTGGAAAGAGGAGCCACATCACAATGGTTGCAAGTAAATAATGACGCATATTTGATCGATTGCGGTGAAGGAACACAACGATCAATTCTTTTGCGAAAGTGTCGTACAAAATACCTTCGAGCTATTTTTATATCACATATGCATGGAGATCATATATTCGGCTTGCCTGGATTGATTTCCTCTATGGACCTAATGGGGCGTGAAAGACCACTGAAAATAATCGGACCTGTCGGTCTTGAGACCTACTTAGAATCAAGTAATGTTCTGCCTAGCAGATATGCCGTTAAAATTACTGAATTAGAACCAGACGAAAATGGATGTATTTATCAAGATCGTAGTGTGTCAGTATTTTCTCAACCTTTGGTCCATCGGATTGATTGTCATGGTTTTCGATTCGATGAAAATAAAAAGCCTAATATTCGAAAAGAATTGGTTGAAAAATATCAAATACCTGGAGAAAAGATACCAAATATTTTAAGTGGTCAAGATTGGGAAGGAAAAGATATAGTTATTACTAATAGTGAATTATTGTATTACAAAGTTCGACCAGTTTCGTATGGTTACATGACTGATACGAAACCTATAAATACACCTACCATATTTACTGGAGTCGATACATTATATCACGAGGCTACTTTTACAGAAGAGCATGTACTTCGGGCTGATGAAACGTATCATAGCACTGCTCAGCAAGCAGCCCAATTCGCTCATGCCTCATCCGTTGGAACACTTTTACTTGGACACCTTTCCAGTAGGTATAACACTAGTGTGGGGCACCTAAACGAGGCAACCCTTTTATTTCCTAAAACTTTTGTCG
>CAXQBA010000007.1:0-2192 GCA_964221885.1 Luminiphilus sp.
ATAGTCGTTACAGAAAACAGAAGTTGTTTTTGGTAAGGAGTTCTTCTTTTTAGTGATGGGGCAATGGTTTTATGGGGTATGATTATACCAAATAATAAAACAGCAACGATTCCGACAATTGGTTCGATCAAAAAATAAATCAAGGTCTCAAATACGGTCCATCCAAATGCATACATTCCTACAATCAGAAGGACATTGTTTGCAAAAAGGCCGATCATTTCAATTTTTCGAGTCAATATCATGTAATTTAACTTTCATTTTTTTTTGAAAGTTTAACTAAAACGTGATGATTTAGACCTAAAATTAGTATTTTTGGTACATAAATCGTTACCATGACAACAGATATTCAAATTCTATTGAATGATACATCGCTCAGTGAAGACTTGCGTAGTATTGCCAAGAAGGTAATGCTCAAACAGCGTATCAGTGAGGACGAAGGGTTGCTTCTTTATGAACATGCCCCGTTTGATTATTTAAGTGTATTGTCGAATAGTATTCGGACAGAACGTCACGGAAAAACAACGTATTTCAATCGAAATTTTCACGTAGAACCAACAAATATCTGTTTATATACTTGTTCGTTTTGTTCTTATTCCAGACTCCTGAAAAAGCGAGAAGAAGGGTGGGAGTATACCCATGAGCAGATCATGGATATCATTCGCTCTTATGATGACGAACCCGTTACTGAGGTTCATATTGTTGGTGGTGTTCTACCCCAATACGATCATACGTTTTACAAGGATTTATATCGATCCATTAAGAAGCATCGCCCTGATCTACATATAAAAGCACTAACTCCTGTTGAATATCATTATATTTTCAAAAAGGCAAAGCTATCCTATGAAGATGGAATGAAAGAAATGGTTGAGGCTGGATTGGACTCCATGCCAGGTGGTGGTGCAGAGATCTTCCATTCAGAAATACGGGATCAAATAGCTGGCGGTAAATGTAATGCGGAACAGTGGCTTTCCATTCATGAAATTCTACATGGTTTTGGTAAGAGAAGTAATGCAACCATGTTGTACGGACACATAGAATCGTATTCACACCGTATTCACCACATGACCTTGCTCCGTGAATTGCAAGATAAAACTGGTGGTTTTCAGACGTTCATTCCGTTGAAGTTCAGAAACAAAGGCAATGCAATGTCTCACGTACCAGAGTCATCATTCATAGAAGATCTAAGGAATTATGCTATTTCACGGATTTACTTAGACAATTTTGATCATATCAAGGCCTATTGGCCAATGATTGGTCGTCAAACGGCTCAGATGTCTTTATCATTTGGTGTAGATGATCTAGATGGAACGATTGATGATACGACTAAAATATATACTATGGCTGGTTCAGAAGAACAGCACCCAGCTATGTCAACCACAGAACTGGTACAATTAATCAATCAAGCTGATAAAGTTGCGGTCGAACGAGATACCCTTTATAACATCATATCTGATTATTCAACGGAAATACCTGAAGAGAAAGCTCGTTATATTTCACTTCCTGTTATTGAACAGTAGTATTGATGAATGTTTTTATCTATAGACATGGCCAGACAGATTATAATGCCCAGAAGACCGTTCAAGGTAGAGGTGTTGATGTAAGCCTCAATGCAATAGGCCAAGAACAGGCACGTTCTTTCTATGATACTTACAGTCATATTCCCTTTGATCTGGTTCTGACATCTTGTTTAAAGCGAACTATTGAAACAGCCCAACCTTTTATAATTAAAGGCTATCCTCACATCGTAAAAGCAGAGATTGATGAAATATCATGGGGCATCTTTGAAGGAAAAAAGTCAGACAACAGTATGCATGATCGATATCGTTCGTTATTAACATCTTGGTCAAAGGGGCATTATGACCACAGGATTGAGGAAGGAGACTCTGCTTTGGATATGAAAGATCGATTAGTTCGATTTGTTTCATTTCTAAAACAATTACCGTTTAATAATGTACTAGTCTGTACTCATGGAGGATCCTTGTGTTTTTTAACAACCATACTAATGCAAGAACCATTGAGTGACATGATTAAGTACAAAATTCAGAACACGGGCTTGTTCCATTTTAATTATTACAAACAAATGGATCTGTTTAATTTAATAACATTTAATAATGTAGATCATTTATCCTCTTGAAAAAGGTCATTGACATATCAGCTGTTTCATATTTGAAAGATCGGAAGAGCACACGTCT
>CAXQBA010000008.1:0-4845 GCA_964221885.1 Luminiphilus sp.
TAACGACTGGGTAAAAGGCACTGAACTTGAAGAACCAAGTAATCGAAAGGCAGGAGTTGTTGCCGAGAAAATAATGCAAGGCGCTGCACTCCTTTACAGATACCGTGCAATTGAGAATCAAGGTATATCAATAACAACACTAATTGACGTAGATGAATTGGTTGAAAATATCTAAAATAATTTCATTCAGATCTTTGTAAAGGTCTTTCGAATGATTGTTTGTCCATTGGTAGATTGACCATTCAGAACATAATGTCCTGAAGAAAGACGTTGTATATCCATTTCAAATTGCTTTTGACCTTTTGGATTTATGAAATTGAATTCAGGAATTTCACGACCCATAATATCCAATATTTGAAAACGGATTTCTTGATCTTCGGCACCATGAATGGTCACCACTAGACGATCTCTAGAGGGGTTTGGAAAAACCGATACAAGATCCCTGGGAGTCAACCATTGACTGATCGTTTTTGAGTAAGTATACGAAGCATCATCTTCTTGCACCTTTAAACGGTAATAGGATTGTCTAGGCATTGGGTTATGATCCGTGTAAGTGTATGACTTATTTGCACTAAAATTATCGGAGGACATAACCTGTCCTATTGGTGAAAAAAGGATACCGTCCGAAGAGCGTTCTATAATGTAAGAATGAATCGATTGTTCCATTTCAACATACCAGCTAAGATCTAGTCTGGCGAGAGAAGCATCCTCAATATAAAAATTCGTCAGTTCAAGAGGAAGTGAGGTACTTAAAGAACTAATGCATACACTCAATGGAGTTGTGATGGACGCAGGTAAATCAAAAGCCTCTGATTGGTCTGTTCTTGAGTTTGTACTACCTTGACTTGCTGATAGACCGACTCCACGGGCAGCAAATACATTCCAAATCAAACAAAAATTATTACCATTATTCAAAGCCTGATCTGCATTCAAAATAGCATCTCTTCCATCTACAAAACCAGGATTACACGGTTGTAGTTTCATAGCTTCCATGATTAATTCCATAACCATATTATTTCCACCAGTACCCGTGTAAATATCCGGATCATAACCGTAGGTATCAATAAAAGCCCAAGTTAGATCCCACAACATACTGCACCAAACGAAACCGATTCCGTGCGGCATTGAAATAGCGCCTGTATTATTGGTAGAAGCATAGGTTACATTGTTAATGGTTGGATCTGTTGAATACGGTTGAGGTCTAATTCCGTCTCCACTAGTTGGTTGACCGATAGCGTAAGTACCAATACCACGTATGTCAGTTGGAAGATCGCCTGGCTCAATGGTCAAAATAAGGCCAAACCAATCTGACCATCCCTCGCCCATTTGTTCATCATTCGATAGGCAATTGGATGTCGTTCTTCCTCCAGTCAATCGATTAGATATCCCGTGTCCATATTCATGTGCGATGATGCCGTTATCAAAATCTCCATCCAACTGGTAGGTTGGTTTATCATGTAACGTAGCACTGATCGTTTGACCTCCTAGAACAGCTGTTATTAATGGTTCTCCTTCATCCTGAGATACCATAACCGCGGGTATGCCAATACCTGGATCTGTACCACCCATGGTTATTGGTGACCCAGCTACATTATTAACAACGATTACGGCATCAGCTCCTGCTGCTTCAGCATTAGCAACTTTACTGACAAAAGTACAAGAGCCACGACGGATAAGTACAATCTTACCATTGAGTGCAGTGGCATTGATACTGTTCGTGCAGGCATCTTCGTTATCTGGTGTACCATCATCGTAAACCACTAGATCTCTTGTAAGAGCAGTATTTGGCATGGCAGCACCGAATGCTGCAGGTTCAGCAAACTTGATTCCAGCTAAAGAACTATTATTGACAGCCAAAAGATCTACGTTGGCGGCAGGTGCTGACCAAAGAAACATTTGCATTCTCGGATTTCCTCCATCGGGTGGCGTACCGAAATTGGCATTGTTAAGACCTGAGCCATCTTGCGCATCTGCGTTGACTCGATCCGAACCTGCTCCACCTCTGCCGTAATTGTTCTCTTGAAAATTTCCTGAGGCTTCATCGAAGCCATAATGATACCAAACATCATGCATCATATTATTCATGTAGAACAGATTCACAATAGATGCATCCTGATAACCCGCAGGAGCTTGATTTAAATTGAGAGGAATATTAAAGTCAAGAGATACACCTCCATCAGTTAATGACCCATTTCCATTGTTTCCATTCGCATCATCTTGAGCAATGACATTATTACCTTGAGTATTTGTAAATTCAGGACCTGATGAGCCGTCTGTATCATGCCATCCATGTGGTGATGCTAATGCATCTGCTGGACCAATAACAAGAGATCGATTACCATGATTAGGTGATTCAGTAGGCAGAGCATATACATTATACTGGTCTGTAGCAAATGACGTTGCAAACTGATGCGCAGATTGTTTCGGAAAAGAAAAACCAGATGAAGCACATTGATGATCTGCCGACCATTCAGAATCTGTGCTATGATCAAAAGAACAAGATTGCATCCAATCGGTCTTATCTAAAATCTGACCGGTTATCGCATCTACGCGCAAAGACCACCAATGATCATTTTCAAGCGACAGAATAGATAGATCCCAAGTAAGTCGTATAGTTTGTTCGTCGATCTGATAGTAGACTAGTCGACAAGGAATGTCTAATTGTGATATTGCTGATGGACTTAACTTGACTTGTGTTGGACTTTCTTCTGAGATAACTTGAATGGGCCCAGATGCCAAATCAAGTTCTTCAGCAGCATGAAAAAGTGCTTCTGAAGCTGTTAGAGCTGGTTCTTGTGTATTGATTCGTTGATGAATGTTACTCCCTAACTGGTTGGCAAAAAACTGTACTTGTCCATTTTTGATCGCTGCATTTGATATACAATTAATCAAAGGGTACCCATGAATGTATTGTGTAAAATATAGATGTGTCAATCCTGATGGGACGGAAAATTGCTCACTAAGAACATGAATGTGCTCGATATCTTTTGGAAGCACGTTGAGTTGGGCTGTGTGCTCAGTAAGATATTCTTCCAAAATATATTCATTAGTTTGTCCGATAGTTTGGTGACAACAAAGGAGTAGAATAACGAACAGGTAAAACTGTTTTGTGAGTGGAGAGGCTTGGAACATACTTGGCTTAACTTTGTGATTACATTGTAATTTACAAAAAAAACCATATTAATGTTCGAATAAATATCAAAAAACCCCTATAAATAAGGTTTTTGACATTTGTCATAGTATTATATTTCTAGTATATAAGGTTGACTGTAGTAATGTTCGATCTCTTCCAAAATTGAATGAATTTCAATTGGAGAATCTGTGGTTACCAAACGCGATCTGAATGGTTTAATGTTACGAAACCCTTTGAAGTAGTTAGTGTAATGACGCCTCATTTCTAAAACACCAAGTTTCTCCCCTTTCCATTCGAGCGAACGTGAAAGGTGTTCTCGAACAGCCTCAACTCGTTCTTTTATGGTCGGCGGTGGTAAATGTGTACCTGTCTTTATGAAATGTTTTATTTCTCGGAAAATCCAAGGATAACCGATTGCAGCACGTCCTATCATAATTCCATCAACCCCGTACTTATTTCTGTAAGCAACAGCTTTTTCTGGGCTATTGATATCACCATTACCAAATATAGGAATGTGAATGCGTGGGTTTCGTTTGATGTTACCAATGCATGTCCAATCTGCCTCGCCTCGGTACATTTGTTTACGGGTTCGACCATGTATAGACAACGCTTTGATTCCAACATCTTGTAAACGTTCAGCTACTTCTTCAATAAATATAGTTTGATCATCCCAACCTAGCCTTGTTTTAACCGTTACTGGTTTATCTGTAGCCTTAACAATTGCCTCTGTCAATCGCACCATCCTTGGAATATCTTGTAATATACCAGCTCCTGCCATTTTACAAACGACTTTTTTCACTGGACAGCCAAAATTGATATCAATAACTTCGGGATTTGCACGCTCAACGATTTCAGTAGCTTGGATCATAGAATCTAATTCTGCGCCAAATATTTGTATACCTATGGGACGTTCATAGTCATAAATGTCAAGCTTGACTATACTTTTATCTGCATCTCGGATCAGACCCTCTACTGATATGAATTCAGTATACATCATATCGCATCCATATTTTTTACATAAAGCTCTGAAAGGTGGATCGCTTACATCCTCCATCGGAGCAAGTAGTAATGGAAATTCTCCCAATTGTCATTGATCAATCTTTACCATCTTATATAATGTTAAGTATATGAGCCGCTCCTGTCAGAGCAAGGGAAAGAAAGACCAAAATGATTAAAACATAAAATAGATGTATGATAATATGGTCTGATCCATTATTTTTTTGTTGATTTTCCCAATCCTGAAACCGATCGATGTCGTGTCGTATGTCGAGACTAATACCCGTATCACTTATTTGGGACCCCAACTCAAAAAGTTGATCTTTTCCTGTTTGTATGTAATTATCATGTACACTTTTCATTTCTACAATCAGTAATTTTAGTGCATCAATATTCATTTTGAGATTTACATGTTCGATCAGACCTTTCGAAACATCAACTTTTAATCTTGGCTCCATGTTTTCATCAATCGTTTCAATACTGCAAATATACGAAATTTGATTGTGATGGTCATACATTGATCAAATTGCGTGTTTATGTAACTTTATTAGTGATTTAATACGGCAAATAACTTTATAAGGTGTAAATATAGGTATAGAAGTAAAACAAATACGTTTAAAATGCTGTATGTACTCAAATTACTCTCGATTAAATTTATTCATTCGTCATTATTTAAACAAATGAATGTTTTACACTAGTTAACAAAGTGTTATAAT
>CAXQBA010000009.1:0-7489 GCA_964221885.1 Luminiphilus sp.
GTTTTAGAGGAACTATGAGCTACTTGGTCGACAAGGACGTGATCAATCTCATGTCCAATTCCAGAGAGTACAGGAAGAACTGAACGTGAAATCTCTTTACATATCTCATATTGATCGAAGCCTGCCAGATCTAATTTAGCACCTCCACCCCTAACAATAACAATAGCATCAAATTCACTAGCACGATCATTTATTAGTCGGATTTGCTCACAAACAGTCTTTACCACATGAACACCTTGCATTGATTCATTAAATAATTCACAAGTGAAAGAATAACCAAATCCGTTAGAATTTAGCTGATTTATAAAATCAACATATCCAGCAGCTTGATCAGATGAGATCACTGCTATCCGTTGCCATACAGGTGGACTAGCAACTTGCTTATTTAGATGGAGACGTTTCTCTTTTTTAAGCCGCTCTAGTGTTTTTAAACGCTCCATTTCCAATTGTCCAATTGTAACTCTAGGATCTATATCGTGAACAATAAGCTTCATACCGTAAATAGCATGAAAATCAACACGAACTAAAAGTAGAGTCTCTCTACCTTGCTGAATCAGGGTATCAAATGCTTCTTCTCCAAATTTCTTTTTTAGAAAATGAACATCATTAGCCCATATGACCGCACTCGATTTGGCAACTTGAACTTGATCTTTCTGTTCAACCAATTGCAGGTAATAATGACCTCTGTTTTGAGAGCATGAAGACACCTCACATTTCACCCACAAAGGATCACGCATGTTATACGAGATAACTTTGCTTAAATGTGTTGTCAGTTGTTGTAAGGTTATGAATTGCTCGTCCATGATCACATTTCGATCAAAAATGGTGTATTCTGTGTTGCATTGATTATTGAGGGGTAATACTTTATCAACTCCTCTTTAAATGTAATATAAGGAAGGTCGTGGAAATGTCCATAGAAATGAACATATTCCATAAAAGGATTCCCCTCTTTATCTGATTCTTGAAAAATAGAGTCCGTTTTACCATCAAAATTCAATGGTGCCACATTCAATTTGTGACAAAGTTCAATATTAAAAACTGGTGTAGCTTTAACCCATTTATCATAAAGATACAATTCAACAAAGCCATGAAAGACTAATAAATTAGTTCCTAATACCTTTTCAATACCCGATGTCGCCAAATGGTTTTTGACAATGCCATATCCTAATCGCGCAGGTACTCCAATAGACCTTAATAAGGCCGCATATACATTTGATTTTTCAACACAGTTTCCTTCAGGTCTCAATAATGTTTCACTTGCTTTTAATTTTTCAGCTGATAAGTGAATCTTATATGGATTATAGCGAATTTGATCGCGAACGATATAGTACAAGTGAATAGCTTTCTCCTCTAATGATTCAAATGAAGCGGTTTCCTTATGCGCTTTTTGTATAATTATAGGATGGTCTGAATCCGTTATCTGACCAGGTTTAGTATACTTTAAAAAATCTGATTGAATCATGTATCAGTCCAATGAAAGATAAGTAGTCTAGATTAGTTAATTATATCAGCCTCAATTTCATAAAGCATCATATCACCAGCTACATTTCCATATAGTTCTATCGATGAAGCATAGGCCTTTTGAACACTAGCTTTATTGGTATCAAAAATAAACGTAATGAAACCCATTTCGCCTGGTGCTACTTCTCCCCTAGACCAATCTGTAGGCTCTGTGCAGACACAACCACCTTGGAGATGAAATATCTTAAAAGGAACATCCCCTGTGTTCTTGAAGCGTATCGTCTTATTAATGACTTGACCAAACTTCAGAGCTCCCAAATGAAGGGTTGGCTCATTGAACACAAGGGATGTGATTGGTTTATTATTAGAATCCGATGATTCTAGTTTTTTTTTTCTGTTTCAATCATACCAATAGAACCCATAGATACGATTTTGAACTCTACACGACGGTTAAGTTGTCTTCCTTCAGGATTATCAGAGCCGTCTGTTTTCTCATTATCAGCAACAGGCTCTTTCTCACCAAGACCTTTTGCAATCATGCGAGAGGATTCTATTCCAAGGGACATTAAATATTTGATCGCATTATTAGATCGTTCGATCGATAACTTGTCATTGTAAAGGTCTGATCCTTTAGAATCCGTGTGACCAAGTACTTCAACAACCATATCATCGTTTTCCATCAAGGTTTTGGCTACCATATCTAAAGTATCTTTGGCTCCATCACGAATATTTGATTTATCGAAATTGAAGTAAACATTATAGAATACAGGTGGAGGTGTCAAGTATAAATTTTGAACCATCGCTAAGTCTGTGCTAGAAACTGTCTTAGAACCAGCAATGTAGCCCTCTTTCTTGGCAAAGAATTTATAATCCTTATTTCTTGGTACGGCAAACTTAAACTCATTTCCAGATGAAACCGTCAATTTCTTGATCACTTCATCAGTAGCTGCATCAGATACAGTTACCGTAACACCACTCAAGGCTTCATTTGTTTTCTTGTCAAATGTTTTGACGATAACGCCTAATTCTTTCTGCTTCACCTCATCGTCAAACTCGATCGGTTTTGTAAGGTCAAAACCTTTTGCCTCAAGTGTAGCTTTTGTAACATCAATCGGTGTCATACCATTTTCATGGGATTCTTTCGATGAACGAACCTCATATTTTTTACCACGCTCTAATAAGAACGTATAGTCATTACCCTCTTTGTTCATTTGTTCCTCAAGCACCTTGCCTGTTTCAACATCGATTAACTGAACCGTAGCACCAATAAGCGGTTCGCCATTTGATTCATCAATTATATCAATATTACAAACGATATCACAACGCTCAGGCATGATTACTGAGAAGATGTCATCACAACACGTCTCACTCTTCATGGAGATTGTCCCTGGACGATTTGAAAGGATGTAGCCATAGCAATCATCATTACCACGTTTGTTAACAACAAAATGAAAATCATCAACATACGTATTGAATCCAGCACCTAAGTTGACAACCTTGCCCATTGTTCCATCTTCTGAACGAGTCGATCTAAAAATATCCCATCCACCAAAACCAGGATATCCATCAGAGCTAAAATAAAGATGACCATCGCGCTCATCGAAATACGGTGTGATCTCATCACCAATCGTATTGATCGATTCTAAATTCAACGGCTCCTTGGTTGTGCCATCATCATTCAACTCAGCATACCACAAATCCATACCACCTTTTCCACCGTCCATATTGGAAGAGAATATCAAGTAATTTTTTCCATTCCAAACTGCAAGCGCAGGATCTTGGCAAGCAAATTCAGGATCATTGAAACTCATTGATATTGGCTCACCTGTTAATCCGACTTCTTCATCATAATCACAAACATAAATACGACTATGCTCCATGTGGTTACCAACTAACTCGGCCCGAACAAAATAGAACTTTGTATGGTCCTTATTGAACGTAGGTTCAATAATGTGTAAACCGGGTACTTGAATTTTTTCTGCATGGAATTCTTCAGGATCTAACCATTCACCTTCATCATCAGATTTGGCAATGTAGATGTTTGCATGCTCGTGATCGTCATCTTCATCACGAATAATTATCGTATCCGTCATCAGTGACGTGTAAATGATCTCATGGCGTCCACTTGGAAACGCACCACCCTCGGTAGATGGTGAATTCACCTTTGGACCCACATTTTCAATGATCAGCTCTTCTTTAGGCTCTAAATGATTCTCAGCCCATTTAGCTCCGTCAATGTGAACTTGAGCCATCGTTTTGTAATAGTCTGCTTTGGGCTCATCATCACCATATTCATTGATGAATGCCATAAATTCATTGATACAACCTTCATAGTCACCTGTCATTTTCATCGCTTTAGCATGCTGATAGCGACTTAATGGATAATGATGATCCTTATCGAGATCTACCAACTTCTGATACCATTCTGCTGCATTTTTGTAATCTCTTAATGATTCATGTGTACTGGCAATCTTGTACACAGCATCAGCATCTGTGTTATCGTGATCATATGCATCTAGATACCACTCTAAAGCAGTATATGCATCTTTCTTAACAGTTTGTTCATCACCAATTTTATGCTTCATTTCAGCTGTTGGTTTGTTACCGACTGGCTGTGCATAACTTTGGAAAGCAAATAAAGTGAGTATGAATGACGAAACTAAAGTTTTCATATTATTCTTTGATAGGTAAATGTTAATTGTCTTAGAATCTTGGGCAGAAAAGTACATCTCTAACCACAGGTACTTTGTATAATTTTGCAATGTAAGATAACGCCACTTCGAAGGCCATACCTCTATTGTTGTTGTTAAATACCGATGAGCTCAACCCATTAGTGTTTGTGTTGATATCGTAAGCAAACCCAAACTGAAAGCCTTTAATATCAAGTCCCACACGAATGATTGCTGCATCAAAAATTCGATACCCAGCTCCAAAATAAGCTGTGATATCTTTTTCCTCATTAAAATGATAGCCACCTAACACCTGAAAATTGAATTCATACGAGCTGAAACCACCTTGCGTACCATCTGCAGGTGTTAACTGGTTGTGGAATAATAACAAAGGTTTGATCTGTATTTTATCTGTTAGTTCGTATTCCATAATGAATGAGCTAATCAAGGTCATCGGCAATCTAGACTCACCTCCCAAGAAAGAAAATTCTGGTGAGGTAAAGTGATTCAATGAAATACCTCCGTTAATACCTAACTTTGAGCTACGGTGTGTAACCATGATTCCACCAGAGAAATCAGGCAACGTTACATTACTATTTGAAATCACCTCAGATGTTAGAGTTGGATTAACCACACCACCTCCACTAGCAAGTATTGCATCTTCAAAAACCAATTGTGTAGGATCTACAATACGATATTGAGCGATACCACCTTGTAATCCGAATGATATTATCGTATTACCTTGCATACCCAAACCTAGATGATATGCCAAAGACAAACTAGCAGATAGATTGGACAATTGAGAAACGCGGTCCATATAAAAAGATACACCTGCACCAACCCAATTTCTTAAACCGCCAGCATTCCCTTTTTTAGGAATACCAAATGGTACATCAATAAATGCAGAAGGTGTCTGGAAACCCGAAAAGTTTCCACCACCATTGAATCCATCACTCGTAATGGATAACCCTTGCCATTGTGTACGGTAAAGTCCTCCAATTCGGAACGTACCTGCAAAATAACCAGTATTGGCAGGGTTCAATTCTAAGGGTGCAAGATCGAACATGGTAAAGTGCATGTCATGCGATTTGGCATCTTGAATGAGCAGCATCAAGAACGCACAAAGAAAAATTCGTAAACTAATTGACTTCATTATGGAATGTGTTTTAAACTTTGTAACCATCAAATTTAAAAAAATTAGACAAAAAAAAGGTTTTGTTAACATAAAATGTATTGACATACATCAATTATATGCCCTACAATGAAAACACCTGATATTTTTACAGATAAATACCTGGTAAAACAAGCATATTATAAGAAACGTAAGAAAAAAAGGGTAGGAAAAATATCCAACCCTTTTTTTATGAAAACAATCTATTTTTTAACGTTTATCAATACTTTTTGACGAAGTACGTTCCACAATTACTCGAGAACGATCAGCAATTTTAACCAATTGTTCCAAAAGTTCATCTGGAAGATCAGACAGATCAATGTCTACCTTTAGTTTTCCTTTACGCTTATTTGACTTTAGATCGATCAGATCATCGATACTTGGATTATCAAAAAACTCTTGGTCATCTGATATCTTTTCCTCCACCACAACTGTCTCTATTACTTTTTCAATGATCGTATGACCTCCTACTTGCTCCTCCCCTTCATTCTTATATCGTAAAAGATTTAAGAGATCTGCTTCTTTCAGTGAATTATACTTGGTAACACTAAATAAATCCTCCTCAATGTTCTTAGAGTTGGCATTCACATAGGCAATTTTTTCATGAAGAACAGCATTACCTTTGACATATTCTTTAATGACTCTACCTAAAAAATTAATCTTGTATGGTATCATTCCATTGTAAAGATGTATAGAGTATGCTGACTCGCTCTTCCACTTCTGGTAGTACTCAGCACCCCATTCTGCACTTTTCTCTTTAAGAAGATCAACATCCAGGACATTTTCAATCTTCGATGATTTTAATTCGATACCCTTAATATCCAAATTTGTAAGGCGATCTCCAATCTGTGAAAATTGATCATGAACATCACGAATATTGATATTATATTTTTGATGTAACTGTACTTGTTGTTTTGTGTCAAAGAAAAACAACTCATTATCTGAGTGGTTGGCCACCAAATACTCATACACAGGCTCATCCATAGTACCAATAATGTTAGCTATGTATGGAAGTGGTGTGTTATTGGAGATTCGAGGAAGGGTGTTATACAACTTTCTAAGCCAGAATAAACGAAGATCATCACTTGGTATCAATGTACCCTCAGATTGAAGCCATAGAATTGTATTGAACAATAGATCATTTTCATTATTCAAAAGAGTATTTAATTGTTTTTGAGTAATCTCTTCTTGATCTGTTTGTTTAAAAAATTGACGGATCTGTACCAAGGTAGATGCCTGAGTATGGACACCCAATGAACGTAAAAAAGAAACTTTACCTCTAGGCACCAACATAACCGTAACATCAACCTCTTCGATGGTTTCCATTCCATCTTCTGTAGCCACTTCAATCGATTTGAACTCCTCGAAATGTTTCTCATCATAAACTTCTTTTTCATTGGCGATCCAGTTGAGTAACCAATTAGGGAGGCGTTCTTTTACTAATGCAAAACTACTTGGATAAACATGCTCACTTGTAATCACACCTGCTAAAGAGCCTGAGTCGTCTGATACGATATCAACATCAATAGGTCGAATGGAATCCTCTAAAGATGACCATTTCTGATACGCATAATCAAACAACTTTTTCTGCATCACAGCAGGATCCTCATCTTCGTTCAAAATGCGCATCGGAGAACAGTAAAAAAGATTCTTTTCAAAATAAGGTTCAGCGATGACTCGTTGAGAACCAAATTCGAAGCTAAATCTGCCATCTGTAATCTTTATTAATTCAGCTAACTGCCCATATTGAGAGATATCTAAAATAGCTAAAGGATCAATAAAATCATTGTTATTGATATGGAAGGCATCATATTGGCCAATCTCTGTTTGGGAGCCTGCAATATTATGAACCAAAAAGTTTCGTATGAGTTTACTATCGTTCTGCCCTTTTGCAAACAATAAAGCAAATGCCAATTGTGCTGAGTTATCCAAGGTGGCATGTTCTTTTTTCAATTCCATGAACACCTCTTTTTGATGAATCTCATCACCCTCAAAACAACGCTTTTTTAATAATGTAGGTGCTTCAAAATCAATAAGTTGGTTCGAAATAGTATTGAGTAAGACCTGCAACTTTTTGAAACGAGGTAATACATCCGACAAGGATAATGTGAATTTGCCAAAACGTTCAATATTCATTGTTAATTCAGCAGAATAGTCAATGTCTGTAAGTTTAAATAACTCACCTTCT
>CAXQBA010000010.1:0-7360 GCA_964221885.1 Luminiphilus sp.
CCTGGAATATTTTATTAAGTATGGAGCGCATTATAAATTATAATATAGAAATTGGATTAATTGTATTTGTACAAAACAAATTTACCATTTAACACAGGCTTTCGAAATTATTGTATTGTATTTTTCAACGTTAGAATGTTAAACTTGCTCTTTTTTTGGTTTTAAAGATGATTTTGGAATACATTTAGCTATACACTACATCTATGGCACTAATAAGTAATATATTGATTATCTGCTTTATGCAGATGTACCCTTTTCCTGAATCAACATTAACAGTACCGTATTCGATTGAACAGATTTTATCCTTAGAAGACATTGAAGTAATAGACAATGGTGATCATATTATTTTCAAAACATCAGAACCCATTAATGATGTTTTCGTTCAACTTTTAGATAGAGCGTATAACATCATCTATAATAAGACAATTGATATAAAAGATGGGGCCAAGATTGTTTTACCTGAGATTAAGCCGATCAACAGGAAATTGACATTGATTCTTAAAAAAGAATCATTGAATGTAGTCCGAAAATTGTATGATTAAACTACATATTGCCTACCAGATAGACTCGTTCAACGGTTTAATTTCTGATCTCAACTGCCAATGACTGGCAGATAACTCTGTGTAAACACCTAAGGCTAATATGTTTCTGGCATCAATTTCAAAGATTGGATTGGGAGAAAGTATTGCATCGCTTTGTTCGTAGATGGCGGGAAGTTCAATGCTTAACAATGGAATATCCTCAAAAAGCTTCTCTTTATCAATGTAGATGTTTTGCATGAAATTGGTATGATTCCCAACCCATGCTTTAAGTGAATGGTCATAGGCTACCTTAGCCATAATAAAATATTCACCCTCAATAGGTACTGGGAATATATTTCGTTTTGGATTTCGTTTGCCGTCTTTATGAAAACCGCGAAGAACCAAAACATCATTGGGTACTTTTATTCTGAATTCGAACCATTCTGTCTCATTGTTCTCATCAAGCTGTTTATCAATGAATTGACTAAGATTATCTCGTAAATAGCTATCCATCAATGGTATCAGAGTAGCAACTGTCTTAGGGGTCATTTCTTTGAGACGTTTCATGATCGCCTCCAGTAGACTATTTCTAACTTTAGTATCCATCCAATCTGCGTTGAATGGCTCTGGTAACGGAAGATGTTGCTCAGACCTAGAACAAACACCGATCATTTCTAAGATGTTTTTTGCACAATATTTCCCATATTCAATTTCGTAAAGACTGGCTTCTTTAGATGCAAATCCAGCAAATCCAGCTAATGCTCCACCGGGTAAGGATAATAAATCCAAAAGAGGTTCTTCCTTATAAAAATTGAATGGTGCAATAGGAATTAATTGGGTCATTTGTGTTTGTGTAATCAGATCCATAGAAATGTCCAGTGCCAAACATGCTAACAAATAGCAAAAAATACGTGCATTTTCTGTTTTTGACGGTTCATCTACATAGAGAAATTCATTGATCTGGTCGATCAGCTCATCTTTAGAGTCCAAATTCAATTCGTTTTTGAAATAGGCTTCCTCTTCAAATATGATTCGTAAGAATTCATGTTGTACTTGTAAGACGTTTTTAGGTAAGGTTCGTTGATGGCGAATAGTATCTAGTTCATCGAATACAAACTGACGCCATTGTGAAATGTGATTATCATCTGGAACTTGAATCGATTGCTTATAAAAAGATCGCATGAGATCTCTTTTTCTAAACTTAGAAAAATTAACTTCTAAGTTTGACAATTCAACACGTTGAGCTTCATTTAGTAAAGCACTTAATACATGAGTGACTGTACTTAATATTCTGAAAATAGTGGGTTTTTGTGAGGCTCGAAGTTTATCGGATAGAAGGCTTCTACTGATATTAAGTGAATCATGCGTAGACATTCTAAATTGATTCTCAAGCTCAGTTACGTTTGGATCGACAAAGATGATTTGTCTTTCGATATCATTTGATCCGCTTATCGTATCTAAATATGCACCGATTTTTATGGCCTCCTGGATGGGCTCGTTGTTGAAGATCCCCCCATCAATATAGGTGAATGGATAACTCAGTTTATCATTTAGCTCTTCAGGCCACTGATCTGCATACTCGTGGCGATATCGCTTTAACACAACTGGGTCAAAGGCGATCGGAAAAGCTCCAGAAGCAATAGAGGTCGCAGCAATCTCTTTCCAGGCATCTTCTTCGTTTATGGAATATACTTTTTTCTGATAGACATTACCTGAATTATCGTGGTGTTCAACCTGAAATGAAGGGCCATTGTGTACTTGGATCCATTTCAACGGATAGTACATATTCTGATTTTCTTTGAGTGCATTGAAGTGAATATCAAAAACCCGAATTTCGCTGTGTACCCGATCAACAGAACAGTCATTAAGAGCTTTGATCAAAGATGGTTTATTCAATTTTTCAATGGTAGCATTACTTGGACGTTTTAGTGTGTGACTAAGATTAGCTAATGTACAAGCAAAAATGACTCGTTCTGATAATAGCTCAGATACCTCAAGAGGTTGAGTTGGATCATTGAATTGGAATAATGTTCTTCCTATATCATCAATTATTGATCTGTCCATGAAGCTAGATAGATCGTTCAGGTCTTTTTGATATTGTTCGACACCAAGAAATCGCTGAATATCAACTTTTTTGGACCATATTTCATCTTGAAATGATTGAACAATTTGAGCAACGATCAATTTTTTCCATTTAATGGGATAGGTTTCTTGAAGATGATCAATGGTTTGTTCACGAAACTGCTGACGTAATTTTCCGATCATATGTTTTTCCATAGACGGATAATCTGCAAATCCTAAAAAATTATAGTTGTCTTTATAATTGCTTAGAATACGTAACATGACGGCTAAAGAAATGGCGCCCGCGCTAGCACCACTAAATACATCGATTACTATATCATCATATGGCTGCATGATAGCTGTGCCGTCCTCATTTCTTTGCCCCGTATCATATTGACCATAAACAATCTGCTGTTTGATAGCCTCCGTCAGTGCAGAGCCTGAGAATGTTCCTAAAGAAACACCTCCTCCCATTACAAAACCTAGATGTAATTTTTTTTTCATAACCTCTATTTATCCTTCGTATTGACGATCTACAATACCGAAATTAGTTGGATTCTTCAAATGATCCCGTCGAGTCATACATTCAATCTTT
Organism: Luminiphilus sp.; assembly: GCA_964221885.1. GTDB lineage: Bacteria > Bacteroidota > Bacteroidia > Chitinophagales > Saprospiraceae > Aureispira. Next base: position 3,178 of record CAXQBA010000010.1, read on the forward strand.
TGCTCAGTGCTGATACGAATTGAAGAATCAATCAGAATACTGTCTAGTTCAATTATAGCTTGTTCAGAAGTAAACCAAAGCTGATTGTTTGTAGTCATATCATCAACGATGTCTTTATGTAATTGAATGAGATATTTCTTAAATATTGAACGGTTTTTAATTTGTTGATGGATCAATTTAAGAAGTCGGTAGTGGGTAAAGGAGCCTAATTTTGAACATGTATGTGAAAATGTAACATTGGGTATTTGATATGTCGTAAATGAGCAAGCTATTTGATCAGTATACACTTGATCCAATAGTTCAAAATAAGCATCATCATCTTTATCAATGGTTCTTTTCGATAGCTTTTGCCAATACGATATGTGTAAGCAATAAATCGATGTGTCAAGTCCTATCTGTTCGATTCCTGGCAAATATCTCCAAAAATAGGTGTAAACAACATCGTTCATATCTTTAGATTCCAATATGGACAGATCTAGCAGTTGTTCCTGTAGTTTTTTAGTCCTTTGGAACGATTTATATACATTAGATGAGACGTTGATTAATTGATTGTAATGTTGTGTTAGATCCGCTAGTAGTCTAGTTTCTTTGATCGTTGGAATCCGATTGAAAAAGTATACAAATAATGAATTAGAGATAGGTCTAGAAAAACATATGTTATCTAGCGGCAACTTAGTGATATTATCCTCGTGTTGTACTTGTAATAATATGGGATTGGTTTTAGTATTATTCAGTGAATCGACGGTTTCATTTCGCTCCACTATACCAGTAAAAAGTACTCGTTCAGATTCTTTATCAGAAAAAGATGATGACAAATTGATTTCATTGATAACAAAGACCTCCTGTTTATCTTTGAGAAATTGGTGGATATGACTCTTATTTCCGTCTGATTCAGATTGACAAGCTATGTTTAGTATTAAAATGATACATGTCAAAGCAACCGAATATCCATATTTGTTTGGACTTACCATATTTGAACACCTCTTAGATAAGGGTGGGATAGAACATCATTGATGTGATTCACTATTTTATCCTGTTGATATCTAATTTCTTGTTTCATCGATGACGATCGGACAACCATATGAAGCTTTCTGTTTTTAACATAGATATCTTTGATAAATCTACCGAGTTGCTTTCCCATTGTATCTTTCCAAATGATGATTACCATGGCCTTATAGTATTTATCTTCAATTCGATTGGCTTTTACAAACTGTTTGATCATTTCACCGATTGGACGATCGTTTGTATTTTTGAAGGGCAACTTATTTATTTCACGGTATAAATCCATGTAAACAATTTACTAAATTTGGAGTCTTCTGAGAACCATCTGATCAGATTATTTTTAATTTTGTCAAAAATTTAAGGCAATGTATATTGATGAAATCAAAATAGAAAAGAAACAATTGATCATTCGTGTTGATTTTAATGTTCCATTGAATGACCAACAACAAGTGACAGACACAACACGGATTCAAGCAGCAATTCCCACGATTCAATATGCACTTGATAAAGGATGTTCTATTGTTTTAATGTCACATTTAGGTCGTCCTCAGAAAAAAAAGATTTCATATGGGACTATAGATGTGAAAACGTTTACACTTAGAAATATCATTTCATCGGTACAATCTTTCTTACCAGACACTACACTATTTTTTGCAGATAACATCTGGGATGAAAAAACTATACGAATGGCTGATGCTCTTGAAGGGGGTCAGATTCTTCTACTAGAGAATACCCGTTTCTATACCGAAGAGGCTAAAGGTGACATTCGTTTTGCTCAGCATCTATCTAAATTAGCTGACATTTATATCAATGATGCTTTCGGCACTGCACATCGGGCTCATGCATCTACTGCAACCATTGCCAAATATTTTGGTCAAGGTGAAAAAGCATTTGGTTTTTTAATGAAAAAAGAATTGGAAGCTGCTAAACAGTTGACGAATGACCCCCAAAAGCCAGTTACGGCTATCGTCGGAGGAGCAAAGGTATCAGATAAAATGCTCCTGTTACAATCCCTTCTTAAAACAGCAGATAATATCTTGATAGGGGGTGGTATGGCTTATACATTGATCAAGGCAAAAGGTGGAGAAATTGGTTCATCACTACTGGAAGCAGATCGTATAGAAACGGCATTATTGTTTCTACAAGAAGCAAAAGAAAAGGGGGTAACTGTAATTTTACCTGATGATTCGATCATTGCTGATGCGTTTTCTTCAGATGCTAATACTCAAACCGTAGATAGTGCCACTATTCCTGAAGGTTGGATGGGACTCGACATAGGAGATAAAGCAAGAAAATCCTTTGCAACCTGTATAATGTCATCTAAGAGTATCGTTTGGAATGGTCCCATGGGGGTTTTTGAAATGGATGTTTTTGCTGATGGTACGTTGACGATTGCTGATGCTGTAGCCGAGGCTACAGCTCAAGGAGCATTCTCATTGGTTGGTGGAGGTGACTCGGTCGCTGCTATTCATAAGGCAGGTAAAGCCGATAAAGTGAGCTTTGTATCAACTGGTGGTGGAGCTATGCTTGAGTTGCTAGAGGGAAAAACGCTGCCAGGTGTGTCATCGATAATTAACTAGGTTCTCTCTTATTTGAAAGTTCTTTAAGGATGGTGAAGAGCGCTTTAGGTTCGAATGGTTTACTCATATATTGATTAAAACCGATGGACTTGGTTTTTTGACGTATCTCACCGATAGCAGCAGCAGTAAGTGCAATGATCGGAACATCTTGATACGGTGAAGGGGTTGTACGAATGATCTTAGTGGCTTCGTAACCATCCATGATTGGCATATTCAGATCCATTAATACAATATCGTACGTTTTTTCCTCCAACTTATCGAGACATTCTTGTCCATTTTCTACTATATCGATTATAGCGTTCCATTTAGTTAGAAATCGCTTGACAACCAATTGGTTCACCTGATTATCTTCTACTAGTAAAATTCGTTTATCCTTTAATGAATCATCGTATCCAGCAAATGCTGCTTTACGATCGAGGGTTTCTCTTCTAGATAAATTAAGTTTGAGTGGGAATGAAAAAGTTGTGCCTTTCCCATACGTTGAGTCCAGTTCAATATCACTTCCCATTAATTTGAGTAGTTTAACAACAATAGGAAGTCCTAATCCTGTACCACCATATTTACGATTGATTGAAGCGGAGGATTGTCTGAACTCAGAAAATATTTTCTTCTGATTCTCCTCTTTTATTCCAATACCTGAATCTTCAATGATAAAACGGAGTAAAACTTTATCCGCCAATTTTTCTTCAAGGGTAATCTCCAGTTTGATAAATCCTTTTTCAGTGAATTTAATGGCATTACTTAAAAGATTGTAAAGAATTTGAGTGATACGTGTACTATCTCCTGTAAGAACATTAGGTATGGTATTATCTACGTTGAAAATTAGATCCACATCAGGATTTTTAAGCATACTCCTCATCATAGCCTTGATGTCATCTACCAATATCTTGATATCAAAATGGGTGGACTCCAGTTTTACATTATTACTTTTCAACTTGTTGTAATCTAAGACATCATTCACTATGTTGAGTAGATTCTTACAAGAGAAATCAAGGGTCAATAAGTTGTTGATCTGATTCTTTCTTGGGTTTTCCATGAGTAAAATCTTCGTGATACCAACAACGGCATTGAGTGGTGTTCTGATCTCGTGACTCATGGTTGATAAAAACCGGAATTGTTCTTTTTCAGCATTTTCTGCTAGTTCTTTGGCTTTTTTAAGCTGGTTTTCAAATGTCATTCGATAACTAACATTTACCATGATCTGAGCAAAGAGTTTGAGGATGTTGATCAGGTTATCACTAAAATTTTTATTACGAGTATTAAAGTCGAACCCAATAAATCCTAAACAGGTTGAATCTACAGTGATAGGAACTGACAAATGACTTTTAATATCATTTTTAGTAAATAGATCTAAGAAAGGTCCTTGGCTATGTTCAGAACCTTTGTTGATGTGAAAAATCTGATCGTTATCGTGTTTTTCTTTTAATGGAGATACATAATCAAAAGATATCATTTGATCAGGAAACGTAGTGATCTTGGCACTATTATGAAACCAAGAACTGCGTAAAACGGCTTTCTTATTCTCTTGATCATAATTGAACATATAGGATTGTCTTGCCCCAATGATGGATGATATACGTTCCAAGACTATTTCCAAGGAA
>CAXQBA010000011.1:0-2090 GCA_964221885.1 Luminiphilus sp.
AAGAAAACAACCCTATTAATTGATATTAAAATGTTAGATTATTTGAAAAAACAACTTTTCTCAAACCATATTTTGGGTATAGAATCAATCCAAAACTCTTGAAATTCAAACGAAACGTAGCCTTTCGTAGTATTTCTACCAAAATTAGCCTACCTTCGCCCCATTCATTATCAAGGTATGCCATTGAGTATGCTTTACAATCAATAAGCATGCATTTTAATTCACTGAATCTTTCAACACCCATCCTTAAAGCGCTCCAAGATCGTAATTATGATCGGCCAACGCCTATTCAAGAAAAAGCGATTCCTAAGATCATGGCTCGTAAAGATCTTATGGCAACCGCTCAGACGGGTACTGGAAAAACTGCTGCATTCTCTATACCCATCATTCAAAATCTTTTACACGACCTCAAACGGGAAAAAAACCGTAAAAGAGTGATCAAGGCACTGATCGTTACACCAACTCGTGAATTGGCGATTCAGATCGAAGACAATATTAAAGCATATAGCAAATATACGCCACTCCGTCAATTGGTCATCTATGGAGGTGTAAAACAAGGACGGCAGGTTCAGGCATTGAAGGGCGGAATAGATATTTTAGTTGCCACACCTGGACGATTATTGGATCTTATTGGACAACGATTTGTCGATCTCAGAAATGTCAATATGGTCGTTTTAGATGAAGCTGATCAAATGTTGGATATGGGATTTATCCATGATATCAAAAAAATCTTAGGGCTAATTCCCGATAACCGACAGTCCATGCTCTTTTCAGCCACCATGCCCGATAATATTATAGCCCTATCAAAGCAGTTTCTGAGATCACCTGAAAAGATTCAGATCGCACCGGAAGCACCAACCACAGATTTGATCAAGCAATATGTTTATTACACTGAACGAGAACATAAAAGAGATCTATTATTACATATTCTTGAAAAAGATTACATCTATCAAGCACTTATTTTCACCAGAACTAAATTCGGAGCTGACAAATTAGTACGATTGCTCAATAAACGTAAATTCAAAGCTGCAGCAATACATGGAAATAAGTCTCAAAATCAACGTCAACAAGCTTTAAATCAGTTCAAAAAGAACAATCTACAAATATTGGTTGCTACAGATATAGCTGCTAGAGGTATCGATATTCACAAATTAAGTCATGTTATAAACTTTGACATTCCGAATATTTCCGAAACCTACGTGCACAGAATTGGACGTGTTGGACGTGCTGGCGAAGAAGGTATAGCTATTTCCTTATGTGAACGAATCGATAATGGCCATTTGAGAGATATCGAAAAGTTGATCGGAAAAAAAGTGGAGATTATTAATGACCACCCATTTCCACAAGAAAAAAAAGAGGGAAATAATGATAGTGAACCTTCTAAAAAGAGCCGCCCAAAACGTAATAAGCAACGTAGAAGAAATAATCAAAGAGAAAAGGGTGCTAATGTGAAATCTGAAAATCAGTCGTCAACAGCTAACGCTGGATCGAATGACCAAGAATCCATCAAAGAGAAGAAAACAGATCGAAAAGGATCTAGACGTAATTCATCGGATCGAAAAAATAAAGAACAAAAACATAGTTTTTACAGAGGTAAAAAGAAAAAAGGACGACGAAACAAGAATAACAATTCAAATCGAGGTGGTTCTGGTACTACATCAAAAAAATAATTGAATTCGATCTTTGCTATCTGTTTCTTTTCAATCTGACAGCTACCCAACTATATAAATCCAAAAATCTATAAATCCCTTTCTATATTAAGAATATTGACTTAAATTGGCCAACGAAAAAACCAATATAAATACCACTATGTTACGTTTCACTTTATTCATTATTCTATTTGTATCCTTACAAGGTTGTCAAGAGAAGGATCCTGCTGATCTTGTAATCAAACAAGTATTTAATATTGAAAACGTATAAGAATACTTATATAATCAGGCATTAGAGGATCAAACGAATGATTAGCTTACAAAGGCAATGAATGCCTTTATTCTTCTTCATGACAGATCCTACAAAAAGGACAGTTTATCCACAGTAATCTGTGATCTTTGTCTCATTTTGAGTCGCCCCAATTCACCAGATTCATTACA
>CAXQBA010000012.1:0-7571 GCA_964221885.1 Luminiphilus sp.
GAATAGCTGGTAAGCATGCCAAATTCGGACAGCCTGAAGTGAATTTAGGTTTAATTCCTGGTTATGGCGGAACACAGCGACTTATTCAATATATTGGTAAAGGAAGAGCACTTGAATTACTTATGACCGCTGATATGATTGATGCACAGACTGCTCTGAATTGGGGTTTGGTTAATAATGTTGTTGAGCCGGGCCAAGAAATTGAGAAAGCTAAAGAGATTTTGGCAAAAATTTCAAAAAAAGCGCCCGTAGCTATCCAGAAGACCATCGAAGCTGTTCATGCATATTTTGATAAAAAACAAAATGGTTTTGAGCAGGAGATCATGAAATTTGCCGAAACGGTGAATACCGAGGATTTTAAAGAAGGTGCATCTGCATTCCTTGAAAAACGAAAAGCTATATTCCAAGGGAAATAATACACCACTTACAACTTACTGCGAAACTAGATGATATGAAACGACTACTGATAACTTTATTTACTATTTTAACTCCTTATTTTGCCTTTTGCCAAGATGAGGAAAAAGGAATCGATCAATTGATCGATGAAGCTTTTACACCTTTTTCGAATTATATTCAGTCTATTATCTTCTACTCGATACCTGTTGGTGGTGGTAATGAAGTTCCTATCGTGCTGATCGTATTGATTCTTGGAGCGTTATACTTTACCTTTTACTTTGCCTTCCCCAACATTCGTTACATTCCATTATCTATCAAAACCGTGCGAGGTGATTTTTATGAAGAACCTACGTCCAATATTGTTGAGGAAGACAATCCTGATACCATCCGTGATGAATCAGCTCAGGGTGAAGTAACTCCTTTTCAAGCGCTCACTGCGGCCCTTTCAGCTACTGTTGGTCTTGGAAATATTGCAGGTGTAGCTGTTGCTTTATCAGTAGGTGGTCCTGGTGCCACATTCTGGATGATCCTCGCGGGACTTTTAGGAATGTCATCTAAATTTGCTGAATGTACGCTTGGTGTTAAATATAGAGAAATCGATGCAGATGGTACAGTTCATGGAGGACCCATGTACTATTTACGAAAGGGACTCGAAGAGAAAGGACTCAAAAATCTAGGAGTAGTATTTTCGATCTTCTTTGCCATCATGTGCGTAGGAGGATCATTTGGTGGTGGTAATATGTTTCAAGCAAACCAAGCTGCTGTACAATTTTTAAATGTATTTTATCAAGATGCATCAGCCATACCTTTAGGTGCGAAAACAATCTTTGGTATCATCGTAGCTATCTTAGTAGGTGTCGTCATAATTGGTGGGATCAAGCGTATCGGTCAAGTAACTGAGAAGATTGTTCCATTCATGGCTCTATTATATGTTGGAGCTGCCTTAGTAATCATTTGTGTAAATCTTGGTTCTGTACCTACCGCCTTCAGTTTAATTTTTAGTGGCGCATTTGCTCCTACTGCAATTGCTGGTGGTATCATTGGTGTTTTAATACAAGGATTCCAACGAGCCGCTTTCTCTAATGAGGCAGGTGTTGGTTCTGCTGCCATTGCTCACTCAGCTGTACGTACAAAACATCCAGCCTCTGAAGGCATGGTCGCATTATTAGAGCCCTTTATCGATACAGTTTTAATTTGTACAATGACAGCACTCGTTCTGATCATTACAAACGTTGATGGTGGATTTATGGAATATGGATCAAAAGTTCCTGATGGTGTGGGTGTAACCTCCATTGCATTTGAATCTTCCATTCCGTACTCTTCATACGTACTGACCGTTGCTGTTGTATTATTTGCTTTTTCAACCATGTTATCATGGTCATACTATGGATTACAGGCTTGGAAATTCCTTTTTGGTAAATCAAAAGCTGCTGATCTGACCTATAAATTTCTCTTCTGCTTTTTTGTTGTAGTAGGTTCTGCTGCTAGTTTAGGTTCAGTAATAGGATTCTCGGATGCTATGATCTTTGCTATGGTATTTCCTAATATCATTGGACTTATCATCCTAGCACCTGTTGTTAAGAAAGAAGTCAGTAAGTATGTAGCCTTTACGAAAGAGGAACATTAGAAACCTTACGCGGATACCCTTAGTACTGCCTTTCTGAAGTAAGGAGGCTTGAGTTTACCATATAAGAATAGAAGATTACCTTCTGAAAATGATGTTTTGTAACCTCTTTCACTAAAAAAAGATTGGAACTCAGCAGCATCACTTTGGTTATGGTAGGTTGTTATAGCAAAATTTGCTTTTTTATTTTTAATAAGATCTGATGCACCTTGAATCAATAATCGTTCAGCTCCATCGACATCAATCTTAAAAAAGTCAACATGTTTGTCTTTAAAGTAGGTATCAAGACGAATATTGTCTTCATCATCGACATTCGATACAAAGCTACTTACAATACAGATTTTATCTTTCCAAGGATCAAAGGTTAGCATAAGGGCCTTTTGCCAATCGTTATCAGCTTCGAACATGTAGATCCTACTGACTTTTTCAATAATGTCCAATGAAAAAATACCCTCAGCTGTACCCACATCTGCTACGACTGCACCATCATTAATTGAAAATTGATCATTCGTGTATCGGTGAGGCGATCGCTTATCCTGTTCTAATTTTAAAGAATAGTAACTGTACTTTACCTTTTCAACAGTATCATACTTTTCATTAAAATATAATCTTTTGCCATTGTGTAGCACGTAAAATAATCCATGATCTTCATCTAGAAAAACTTCTTCATTCGTATGATCAGCTCTTTTTGTGTATGAATATGGTATGATATATTCAAAGTGTGAGGACGTTTCTTCCAATGTTTTTAAATGATCTATCTCATCCTTGTATTTCTTTTTAAAAGATGGACTAATCAAGGATAACAAACGAATTTTATTCGTCAGATACTTCTTTTTTCCATCCTTACTTAACGAAAAACTAAAAGGTGTCACAATTGATGAAAGGAGATGAAGAATATTTAAATACATCATGGCTGGATTTAACGTATGAAAATATACGTAAATTGAATACAATAGTTTCATCTAATTACTGTAACAACAATCAACTACCACCAAAGAAAATAGAGGAAGTATCGTCTGTATTCAAAAAGGTCTTCAATGCATGTTTATTAGAGCTGAAGGCCAATTCATCCCATGGTAGACTGTCTAATTGAAATAGTTTTGCATCAGCTGTTTCTTGCCCGACACCATAATGACCATCAATTAGATCACAAGTAAAAAAGAAATACATTTGGCTTACGTGAGATAAATTATAGATCGAATGTAATTGTAAATTAGATGCCTTGGCAATAGCCTCTTCCCAAAGCTCTCTCATCGCACCCTCCATAAGTGTTTCACCATTCTCTAAAAATCCAGCTGGTAAATTCCAATAACCTTTTCGCGGTTCAATATCACGCTTACACAATAATACCCTGTCCTTAAAGATTGGAATGGTACCTACAATTATTTTGGGATTTGTATAGTGTATATGAGAACAATCCTGACAGACATTTCGCGAACGATTATCACCTGGCGGTATCTGAATTATAACATTGGAAGAACCACACTGAATACAGTACATTGATTTTTTTATAAATATAAAAACTAAAACGATAAACCCTTGTTTTTAGATTAGTCTAAAAATATTTTTTAAATGCATATATATTATTATTTTTGGTGAATGAAAACTGTATTATTCATTTTACTCCCTATCTTCCTGCATAGCCAAACTATGTTCATTTCAGGAGAAGTTATGGATGATGATTCATATCCCTTAGAAGGGGTAAGTATTCACTATGATGATCAATACTTTCTGACAGATAGTTTGGGGCAATACCAGATTGAGATTCCCCAAAAAAACCAGGTACATCTTACGTTTCATCATTTATCGTATAAAGACACTTCTATCCTATTAACAGGCGATCAATTGGATTGGGCTAAAATTGCATTGTCAGCATCTACTTCACAGATAGATATCATTACCATTGAGTCGAATCAAGTAAATTTTGAAAGTGCTCATATTGCAGATAAAATAGGTACCGAGTATCATATCGATCCGAACCATTATTTTTCTTTGAATGGTGCATCACATCTAACCGATATGCTTAAAAACATAAGTGGTTTACAAGAGCAGGTAGGTTGTGGCATCTGCTTTACAAATAGTATTCGCATCAATGGATTAGCAGGAGAACAAACTGCCCTTATGATTGATAATATCCCAATCTATGGTAGTCTTTCCAGTATATATGGTTTGAATAGTATTCCTACAATTATGATCGAGCGAATAGAGCTAGCCAAGGGGTCGAATACTAGTGAGTTTGCTGCAGATGGTATCGCTGGCACCTTGAATATTGTTACAAAAAAACACACATCAAGTACACCCATATCTTTTCATTCCAGAATAAATACTCATTTACAGCAAGATTATAGTTTATCCGCCTCATATTCATTAGGAAAGATTCAGGCTTTAAGTGGAATCAACTACAGCAGATCCAATACATTTTTTGATGATAACAACGATCTTTTTTCTGATGAAGCTCTTTTTGATAGACTTTCTCTATTTACAAAATTTAGAACCTCTTTCAATGAACTCGACCAAACACTCTTCTTGAAGTATTACTATGAAGATAGACGAAATGGATTGAACGAATTTCTTCAGAATGAACGTTATCGATTTTTACGTGGTTCAGACGAAATTTATGGGGAATCTATATACACACACCGAATTGAGTTAATTGGTCAAAGTCAATTAAGTTCAAAAACACCACTATCGCTATTTTATAACGGTAGTATTCATTGGCAGAATAGCTTTTATGGAAATGTATTTTTTAAGGCTAAACAGTATACAGCAAGTTTACATTTATCATGGAAAAAATTATTTACAAAACATAGTTTACATGGGGTTCTAAGTTATCGCTTCCAATACAATGATCAAGAAGTTGCAAATATTTCAGACATCAATGGTCTGCTTTCTGGTGCTTTGCATATACCAGGGTTGTATGTACGGCATCTCTGGTTGATAAGTCCCCAAATAAATCTTTCCAGTGGATTTCGTTTAGACTATTATAATGAGCATGGCATCATACCCACGCCTCGTCTACACTTAAAATATTCACCTAATCTTTACACAAACCTACGATTGAATATAGGTACTGGTTTTAGAATCCCCAATTTATTGAACGAGGAACATGCGTTCCTATCTAGCAATCGAACATTGATCATAGATGATCAAATTCAGCCTGAACGATCTTTCAACACATCTTTGCAACTTGATCACACAACAAAGATTGGCAAACAAAACATTCATTTTAACATAGAGTCCTTTTATACCTTTTTCACACAGCCCATCTACCCCGACTTTAGTGTTCAAGATGCCATCGTATATAAGAATGAGAATGCTCGTTCACATCATATTGGTTTCCAATTACAATATGCTCATTCCTTTCATTTCCCATTACAAATTGAGCTAAATTATCAATTTCTTTATGCTCGAATTCATCAGGAAATAAATAACGACATCAAAATCAAAGAAATAGAATTTGTTCCTGCACATGTGGCAAATATCATAGCTCGATATGATATTAAAAAATGGGATATGGATATTAGTTACAGAATGAATTTGACAGGCCCAATGCGCTTACCTTCTGTATATGATTTTGATGGATCTGAATCTAATACACCAATATATCGACCCAATGAATCTCCTTTATTCACCATTCATAGTTTTCAGGTAAATAAACATCTTCATAAATACGGAATCGAGCTTTATATAGGAATTGAGAATTTGTTTGATTATCGACAGCCGTTTTCTCCTATATCTGGAGTTCAGACTAAGGGTCGAATTGGTTTTGGCGATTCTTTTGATACTAGTTACAGCTTCAGCTCTGTTAATGGAATTTACGGATATATGGGAATTCGATGGACCATGCATCGCTAGAAATTAGCTCTTTTTATAGCAAACTGAAGTATCCAAAGACTTACTAAACAAAGCATACATAAAATACTTGCGATCTGCCATTCCAAGAATATGATTTTGCCCACACCAAAGAGAAAACTGTAGGCAAAGGTGATCGCTGATAACCATGCGATCCACGAATAGAAAATATTTACTTTTTTCCCATGTAGATGCTCCCAAAATCTTTGTAATTCGGCATCTTCTTTTTGTGGAAATAGCCAAGTAACGATTATCCAAGCTACTGTTGTAATTAAAGCAGTAACGATTAATGAAAATTCAAAGGTCCATTGGTCAAAAAACATATAGATTATCCCAGTAATAATAAAAGGGACGACAGTGGCAACGATCTCAGACCAAGCACTGATTCGTTTCCAGTACCATCTTAAAATTAAAACGAGACCTAAACCTGCCCCAGATTGTAAAATAAATTCCCATGCTCCAGATATGGTCTTAATCATAGTTGTCAGAGCTAATCCTAAACACATCAAAAGAATGGTTGATAATCTGGAAGCCCATACATAATGACGATCTGTTTTTTCAGGACGAATAAAACGTTTGTATACATCATTCACCAGATAGCCTGCGCCCCAATTAAGCTGTGTTGAGATCGTACTCATATATGCAGCCATGAAAGCAACAAACAATAGCCCCTTCCAACCATGAGGAAGATGATCTCGCATCGCATAAACAAATCCATACTTATATTCTTCAGGGGCTAGGTCTGGATATAAGATCAACGTACATAGTGCCACTACGATCCAAACCCATGGCCGTAAACAATAATGTGCTACCTGAAAGAAGAGTGTCGCATACATGGAATCTTTTTCTGTTGGTGTACTCATCATACGTTGAGCTACATAACCACCCCCACCAGGTTCTGCACCTGGATACCAACATGCCCACCACTGAAATCCAGCATACGCCAATAAGCCTACAATACCAATAGCTAATGAGGACGATCCCGTCTGTTCCCCGATACTAGGTAGAAAATGTAAGATCTGACCATCTTGTGCTATAAGTTGTTCTTTCAAAGAATATAGACCACCGATCTGATCGGATTGTACTGTAAAATACGCTAGGAAAAAGCACCCAATCATCGCTAATGCAAACTGAATCGCATCGGTTACAGCAATACCTTTCAATCCCGAAACCGATGAATACATAACGGCTAGTAACATAATACCGGCTGTATACATCAATGAATCATAGGTGTTCAACTCAAAAAAAACCTGAAAGATGGTCATCATAGCAACATTGACCCAAGCTATGATGATCGCGTTCATGAATACACCCAAATAGATAGCTTTAAATCCTCTTAGAAATGAAGCAGCTTGTCCCGTATATCGTTTTTCAATGAACGCAACTTCTGTAAGTACACCTGATCGCCGCCAAAGTCTAGCAAAAAAGAAGGTTGTTAGCATACCACCAGCCAAGAAATTCCACCAGAGCCAATTGCCAGAAATACCATTTTTACGTACCAACTCTGTTACCGACAAAGGAGTATCAGCAGCAAAAGTAGTGGCAACCATAGATAATCCGGCCAACCACCAAGGTAAATTTCTACCACCTAAAAAGAACGATTCTAGATTTTTAGATGCACTTTTAGAAAATGATAAACCGATAACCAATATCAATACTAAAAAAGTACAAACAATAACCCAGTCCAAGACATTCAGAT
>CAXQBA010000013.1:0-3509 GCA_964221885.1 Luminiphilus sp.
CCTGAGCGACTTTGCGTGCGTTTATATCAATTATTGCACTATTAATTATTTGATGCTGTGTTTCAGGGTCAAGCGTCGAAGTACTATCTAGTGCAACCCGTCTGGGTATATCACCATCAATACGCAACTCACAACCGGTAGCTTGCTTAGTTTTAAGAGCGTTCATTAGATATAAGTGATAGGTGTCCTGGTCTTCAGGTAAAATATAGTCACTTAGTTTACTATGCAGAAGTTCAGCTGTTGGCACCGAGAGAAATAGCGATGATGTCAGATTGGCATTTTGAATAATTCCCTTACGGTCAAGAGTCAGATATCCTACGGGGGCTCGATTGTACAGGTTTTTATACTGTGTATTTAGGTTTTCAAGTTTATTTTGGGTTTGTTGTAATTCTATGTTTTGCGTTTCTAGTTCTAACTGATGGGTTTCTAGTTCAAAGATCAAATGAGTAATATCATAATCAGACAAGTCTTTTATCTTGGAAGTAATGTCCTCTACTTGCATCATGTGCCCGTGTGCTTCACGTTTTTTAGATGACTTATCTTTTGTTGTCTTTGGCATTCTATTCACCACCATTTGGCCTCGCCAAACCTTAATTAATTCAATCTATTGTCTCCATTTCAAGAGAATTAGTGTTTTCGTTGTAATATCAAGACATTGTGTTTTAACCATTATATTATCTGTGCTGCCATTTTCAGATTTGAAATTAATCCTATATTTGGCAGTCGTATTCTGTAATGTCTTATTCAAATTCTGCGCCAATTTTGTGTGGCTGTTAACTGTCGTAATATCCGTAATGGCTTTCGTCAAAAGTGCTTTGTATGTATAACCCAATTTTTCAGCAGTAGTTGTTGAAGTGGCGATTATTTTTTTTGTGGTGGGATCCAATAAGATAAAGGAAACAATTAAATGCTCAAATAAAGCGCGATATAATGCTTCTGAAGACAGGAGAGCAGATTCATCTTTTTTACGATCAGAGATATTCTCAAATGTGATGACCACACCATCGATTACATTCATCAGCGTTCGATATGGTCTGATTATTATTAAATAGGTATCGCCATTTTTTGCGCTCTTTTCAACTTCTCTAACAGCTAAATCTTGTAGTACCTTTGTACATTGCTCAGTAAGATCCGCATCAATTAATGTTGTCGCAAAATGTTCTATGGGTCGTCCACAATCTGTAATACTCAGTGGTATGATATCTGTGGCTTTGGGCGTAAACCGCCTTATACAAAGTTCAGCATCTAGAAACAATGTTGCGATATTGGTGCTATCCAACAAGTTTTTCAGATCATCACTCGTTTGTGATAGCTCTTCAACTCGGCTTTGCAAGTCTGCATTAACCGTAGCTGATTCCTCATTGAGTGATTGCAACTCTTCTTTTGAAGTCTCTAGTTCCTCGTTAGTGCTTTGTAGCTCTTCGTTGGTGCTTTGTAATTCTTCATTGGTCGATTTTAAATCTTCATTTGAGGTTTCAAGTTCTTCAATCGTTGTTTGTAAGGCATGTTTGGAATCGAGTAATTCTTGCTCAAGTTCATGTATTGTTGCTTCATTCACTATTCTATTTTTTTTCTTAGGTGAGGTAATTAATGATTGGCTATCTGTGCTTTTCTTTTCCTCAAAAGTAATCATCATCAAATCCTTCATACCGGTATACTCAAGCATTGGTGTGATAATTAAATCCAGAATGACAGAATGACTATTATTGTTAATGCGTAAATTTGAAAATATTACTTCTTGCTTATGTTGTGCGACCTTTGTTATGCCTGAGATCAGGCTGGATTTTATTCCAGTTCTGGCCATCTCGATGATGTTGTTGGTGACTTTACCTTCAGCAGGCTCTAAATAACGACCAGTTTTGCCGTGTATGTATAACACACTTTTACTCTGATCAATGATGGCACAGGGTGGAGTATTACTTCGATGTAGGATAGATTCAACAAGTTCTATCGCATTACGGTCACTAGTTTGCATATCTACCATAGTCTTATCTGATTTTATTGATTCTAATGAGGCAGGCGTTAATGGCCACTCTATTAATGGCACAATGTGTTTGTTAGGCTGGTTCGGTGTGTAGAGTTTCCATTTTTTATCTAAGACAGAAAATAAAGTTTGGTCCTGTACTATCGATTCTGAAGAACCAAGGAAAAGAATACCATCATTTTTCAAGCTATAATTAAAGATAGGGAAAATCTTCTTTTGTAGCTCTGAGTTAAAGTATATTAATAAGTTTCTGCATGATAATAGATCGAGCTTTGTGAAAGGTGGATCTTTGATAATATTCTGCGGTGCAAAGACAATCATTTCTCTAATGAATTTTTTCACTCGATATTGACCATCATCATCTATAGAGAAATAGCGATTTATTCGATCTACTGTGACATCAGCGAGGATGGCTTCAGGATAAACACCTAGTCGGGCAATCTCAATTGCCTGCTCATCAAGATCAGTAGCAAATATCTGCACATTACAATTACGTTTTATCTTCTTCAGACATTCATGCAACATGATCGCAATCGAGTATGCTTCTTCACCTGTGCTACAAGCAGCTACCCAGACCCTAATAGTATAGTTTTCGGATTTATCTGATAGTAGCTGTGGCAGATATTTATTGCTAAGTGCTTCAAATGCAGTCGGATTTCGAAAGAAACATGTGACACCAATTAGCAACTCCTTGAATAGAACATTTACCTCAAGCTCACTGCCCTGTAGATAATTCACGTATTCTTCAACATCACTAAGTTGCTGTAATGTCATGCGCCTCTCAATGCGCCGGCGAATAGTATTTTCCTTATAAAATGAAAAATCATGGCCTGTATTTGATTTGATCAGATTTAATATTTTTTGCAACGACGCTGGTGAAACAACCTCCAAATTTGAGGTGGGCAGATTAGATAGGTTGAGAGCATGCTGAATATATTTAATAATCTGTTTCGGCATTTCTTCAACAGGAAGAACATAATCCACCAAACGTGTGGCGATTGCACTTCTCGGCATCCCATCATGCATAGCGGTGTCTGCGTCTTGCACCATAACCATGACCCCAGCATCCTTAATTGCTTTAATCCCCTTAGAACCGTCTGAACCTGTCCCAGATAGAATGATAGCAACCGCATTACTACCCTGATCTTTGGCTAAGGATGTAAAAAACATATCAATAACTAGATTTAGTCCTTTGTGCTTTTTTAATGCCTCTAGTTTCAATACACCATCATGAACTGATATATTTTTACCGGGGGGAAGTACATACACATTATTTGGTTCGATAACCATGCCATCAGATGCTTGCTGAACTCTAATTTTAGTTATCTTTTGAATTATCTCTGGAAGTAGGCTGACATGATCCGCAGCGAGATGTGAAATAAGGATATATGCGAGATTACAATCTATGGGTATTGCTTTAAAAAAGTGTTGGAATGCTTCTAAACCACCAGCTGAGGCACCCAAAGCCACTATCGGGAATTGCTCTGTTTGGTTCGAGCCAGTGTTTATTATAGAAGGCATTAGC
>CAXQBA010000014.1:0-3021 GCA_964221885.1 Luminiphilus sp.
CAAAGAAGTATTTGATATGAGACAATTACCAAGTGGAAATTACATATATCAATTATTGATCAATGGTATTTCATATGCAGGTAAATTTCAAAAACTATAGATCAATCTAAACGGTATGTATGTAAAATCTTACATCCTTTTTTGAGTACTATTTTTTCTAGTTGAAAGGTTAATTGATCTAATGGTATTTTTTGTACCAGATCATTACCAGCAGCTATTCTAAAACTATTTTTGGTCTTAGTTTGATTGGTTCGTTGTCCTTTACAGATAACTCGAATAGCTTTTTTAGTAGCATATGATCCTGTTGAGAAATATAGATTTTGGTCAGTAGAATACCAAAAAAGGTTATTTGTAGTTGAGTCGATCATTTCATACGCCTTGATTGCATCTGGGTCAATAACAGCAGTCATTACACTTAATTTCTTACTGTCTAATCGAGTCCAAACAGGACGAATTTGATCTCCATAAACTTGAATGTTATTATAATCGCCAAAAAAGATTTCTTTTGTTGGATAAAAGGGGTTATCTGAAATTTTAAAATTGGTAAAAGACTGTCCTCCATCTGTTGAACGGGCCATAAATACATCTGTTCCATGGTCTTTATGATTTCGTCTGTCATAAAAGACAATGTAAATGTAACCTGTTATGGGGTCAATATCCATCCATGTTAGAAATTGATGTGATCCTGCTGAATCATTATTTACTCGGATCGGTTCAGACCAATGATTTCCACCATCATCCGAACGTGCAATCCAAACATCCGTATCATTTTCACCCATTCGTTGATCAGACCAATTAACAAAGATACTGCCTCTGAAAGGAGAGGAGCTCAAGTCACATTTTGTCACAGGTAATCCATTTGATCTGTAAATACCTGGTATAGAATAATCCCAACCACCAGGCATTGGATCGATGTTGATATCTGTATCTAACCAAGTATCACCACCATCTAAGGATCGGTCAAATACTAACCCATCTGGTCCTGCCCAACTTACATAAAGCTCACCATTTGGTCCTATAGCGGGCACTGCTCCCTCAGTTGTACTGTCTGAATCGATACAATCTCCGTATTTTTGGCTTAAAATTATGGGTTTTTTCCAAGTATTACCACCATCGGTTGATCGAGTATATCGAATGCACGATTTATCCTCTTTTTTCTTGGAACCATAGGTATCAAATTGAGTCCACGTAACATGTAAAAAATTAGTTCTATTATCGACGACCATCCAATGTTTATCTTGTGCCTTTTTTCCTTTAAGTCCAAAAAAAGAACCATTAGACCAAGAGGTGCCACCATCTACTGATTTTTGACAAACAATTCGATCAATCCAATTACCTTTTGGATCATTGGAGAGATGTAAAAAATAAAAGTGTCCATTAGTATCACAAGCTATAACTGGATCGCCCCATATTCCATATGAACTTTTCACCTGTTTTTTTGACCAGGTATACCCACCATCTTCAGATTGAAATAGATGATTCAAGTTCGTACCAACTACAATATTATCTTTATTTTTACTATTGAAACATATGGATGGTTCTTCTGGGCTAAATCGATCATCAATCAAAATGTTTTGATGGATCGATTGACAGTAATGTACTCGGACAAAAAGAAGGGAGATACCAAAAATTAAATGTAATTTCAGCATGAGTTATTTTTCATCTAAAATACTAAAATAATGGAATTAGTGGTGCGTGATGCCCAAAGAGAGGATGTTCCCTTCATAATGCAACTGATCACGGAGTTAGCGATTTATGAAAAATCAGAGCATGAAGTTGAAACGACGATTGCAAGTATGTTAGAGGACGGATTTGGTGAAAGACCATGCTATAAGGCAATGGTGGCTGAGTTACATTCAGAAATCGTTGGTATTGCCGTTTATTTTTATTCATACTCAACATGGAAAGGACGATCATTATACTTGGATGATCTCGTAGTCAGTGAAAAAGTTAGACGAATGGGGGTGGGGCATCAATTGTTTGGTGCGTTAGTAAAGAAAGCGGCTTCTGAAGGTGTCGGGAAAATGCACTGGCAGGTATTGGACTGGAATGAACCAGCGATTCATTTTTATGAAAAGTGGAAGGCAACGTTACAAGACGGCTGGTTAAATGTTTCTCTTTCAAAACAACAACTGAATGAGTATGGTCAAAGATGAATCCAGACCGTATTTGATTGTAGGTCAGGGTATAACAGGTACTTGTCTTTCTTTTTTAATGACGCAACGTGGAATTGATCACGTTGTGATGGATACAACTACAAAAAAAGCAGCTTCATCGGTTGCAGCTGGTTTAATAAATCCTCTAACAGGACGACATTTTGTTAAAAGTTGGATGATCGAGCAGCTCATTCCTAAAGCTCGTCAGATATACGCTGAGATGGAATTGATTTTAGATATTTCTCTTTTTCAAAATCATACTATTCACTTATTATTTCAAAACAATAAGTCTCTAAATGATTGGCATATGCGTACGACATCTTATGATGTAGGACCTTACGCAGGATTGGTTGATGAGGGGAACGATTTTTTATCAATGTATCCTCAAACGATTGCACATACTGAGATACTTGGTGGCGCAAAAATCAATTTAAAACAACTTATATTTGCCTACCGAAGTTATTTGGAACAAAGAAATCAGTTTATAAATCAAGCTTTAGAATATGATCAGATTACAGACTCTTCTGGTAATATAGATCAAAAATGGGAGGGTGTGATCTTTTGTGAGGGAGCACATGCCGTTCGAAATCCCTTTTTCAATTATCTTCCATTCTGGCCAACCAAGGGTGAGGTACTACTTGTTAAAATTCCCAATTATCCCAATACGAACGATATTGTAAAGTGCGGTGTATTTATTATTCCCACGGATATTCATGATGTTTTTTGGATTGGTAGTACTTATGACAAGAAATTTGAACATGATCTACCAGAAAAAGAGAAAGGATTATTGTTGCATGATAGACTTGAACAAGTTATAGGCTGTTCATTTACTATATTAGATCATCAAGATGCAATACTACACACA
>CAXQBA010000015.1:0-4663 GCA_964221885.1 Luminiphilus sp.
GAATAATACTGTCAGCTGATAAGGGATACGCACGAACCACACTGGGTGAGACCACATCTTGATCAGAGCTTATCTGTGCATTTTCTCGACCTGGAGTTCCACCCGTAATATCCATCGATGCACGCCAATTTTCAAAGCCCTGACAAGGCCATTCTGAACTGATTCGTTCCAAAGACCAACCTCCGTTATCTTTATCTGTATCTTGATACCAAGATGTTTTATAATCAACGGCATCAATGATATACCCGTCGTTGCGCTTAAGCACAACCAAATCCTCTGAATTCAAGCTTGGCAAACCTGACAATTGTAGAAAATTTGTAAAACCATTGAATGGAGCGATGGAAGTCGATGATACTAACAAGTATTGATCCGGTCCCAGAAGATAGTTCGGAAGAAAAGCGATCTGTCCAGATTCATCTTCAATCATAGCCCCTCCCAGATTTATCAATTTATCAGAGCGATTGTAAAACTCTATATATTCTACCTCAGGTAATCCTACCGTCGGGCTCGGATCATTCATGATCTCATTGATAATCACATCATATGCAGACGCTTGATCAACGTCTTCATACAAAAAACTAGAAGATGCCGAACCCATATTACCTATACAGTCCATAACCGTACTGAATAAAATAGTATAGGTGGTATTACTTGCAAGAGAACCATTAAGTATTAGAATGATTCGACTGCTGGATTCAAATATGATCTGCTGGGTTGTCAATGTCCCCACGGTTATTGTTGACCCAACAAGAGTTGAACTATCTACATATTCATTGAAAACAATATAAATAGAATCATCTGATAACTGTATCACATCAGTTATTTGCGGTGATACGGTATCTCTTTCATCTACAAAGACTGAATTTTCAAAACCTGGTGTTCCTCCCCAAATATACTCAGATGCGATCCAATTTCCCTCATCCTCACATACCTGATTAGGGTCTATTAATTCTAAAGACCAACCACCATCATCCTTACTTGCATTTTGATACCAGTCATCTGAATAATTAACCGCATCTATGGTTGTGCCAAAAGAATTTTTTAGAACCAGATATTCCCCCCCATTATTCAAAGATATATTGGTCAATCCTACGACATCAGCAATTGAGGTAAATGAGGAAACATTGGCATCAGGAACTAATAAAACATAGGCTTGAGGTAATAATATAAAATTTGGAAGTGTACGAACAGATCCATCATCAAATGTAAACCCGGATAGGTCAAAAGCTTTATTACTTCTATTGTATAGTTCAATATATTCAACTTCAGGCAAACCAACTATAGGAGAAGGGTCACACATGATCTCGTTGATCACAATATCATATTTGTCTGCAATGCTAATTTCAATATATATAAATGTATTATTACCTAAATTTGTTGATACCGCATTGCCTGTACAGTCCTCCACCAAAGAAACCAATAGGGTGTATTGTGTGTTATTGGCCATAGCAGAATTCAAATCAATCTGAATGGTATTAGGATCCAAAAACGTAATGGCTTGAATCGGAATATTTGGTTGAAGTTGGTAATAAGACAAGGTTGTTGCATTAGCAGCAAGTACATCATCGAATTGTACGATCAATGTGCTCGTTCCAACATAGGTTATCTGGACAATCTGAGGTCCTAATGTATCAAGCAGATCGCTAAATACTGAATTTTCAATACCTGGAGTACCCCCAAATGGATCAACGGAAGCACGCCAATTTTGGGCACCCTGACATATCAGATTTGGATTAACAAGTTCCAAAGACCACCCACCACCAGATTTAGCAACATCATCATACCAAGATAGATCATAGGCCAAACTATCAATAACATCACCTTGGTCATTTTGTAAAATGAGTGTTTCCCCACCATTCAAAAGTGAAAGTGACCCAATATCTAGCACCGTACCATAAGAGGATAATAGGGTTGAATTAGCCGAAGAAGCCAAGATGACTAACGAATCGGGTTCTAAAATAAACGTAGGTACTATCCGATCTACTCCATCATTAAAAATAAAATTGGCTAAATCGATCGATTTTGTTGATACATTGAGCAACTCTACATATTCAGCATCAGGCAATCCAACAATTGGAGTTGGGTCAGCATGAATTTCATTGATCAGAATATCTCCTCTAACAGCTGTCTGTGCTTGTATGTAATTAAATGAAGCCGAATCCAATGCCATCGCATTACTATTTAGGTCCTCAACACCCTGTACATAAACCCAATTCGTTCCTGAATTTAAAACAGTTGTCGTCAATTCAATGATTTGATTATCCGTAGCAGACAACTGAGCATTGGTTATAGTACTGGGAGGGCTTATCGAAAAATGGGTGAGATTTGAGGCAGAAGCACTACTTAAAGATTCATTGAACTGAAGTGAAATTTGATTGGCATTAATAGCAGTTGCGCCGATCAACTCAGGAGCAGTTGTATCTGTCTGCAGTGGAGAAACAAGAATATTATCAAAAAAGAATTTATCCCCTCTGGTTGTCGTATAAGTTGATACAAAGCCAAAAGCAACGCCTTGAGAATGACTTACATCCGTAAAAGTGCCTTCAAATTGATAGTTGGTTCCCCCCGTGTAATCAGCGTAGACATTCCATACTGCCTGATTGTCCCGATCAATACGAATGCTCACATTCGGGTTGGTTGCCACTTGACCAGCAGTACCACCAAAAACTTTAGTTGGAGTACCACTATCTAATCGATAAATCTCTATCGAATCTAAACTCCCAGATGAACCTATTTGCACATAAAATCCATTCTGAGCAAGGGTAAGATCGTTATTATCGGCAATTAGAACCAGTCTTGTATAATTGGATGTTGACGGCGCAAAATCAAGTCGAATCGAACATTCCCAACGCACACTATCTGCAACGATAATGGGGGTTGATAAATACGATGTATTCGCATTGCCTAAATCATTAGTCTGCAACTCCAAAGAGCCATTTACAGTGTACAAAAGGGCATCACCATTCCAAACAGGATTGTTTGTAAAATCCCCATCCGAAAAATCATCCATTAGTGATTGTGCATAAAACATTTGATGACTTAGTATGCACACGAAAAAAAAAGCTAGAGTTTGGAATCTCAACATATTATCCCATTTGAAATTAAAATACGCTTCTGTGAGGAAATCTTTGAATCTTTAAAAATAACAATTTGATGCTGAATACTTATATTCGTTTGATTAAATAATTAATATCATATCAAAACAATGAATATTGCAGTTGTAGGTGTGACCGGCATGGTAGGTAGAACGATGCTTAAAGTTCTAGAGGAACAAAACATATCCGTGGATGAACTAATTCCCGTTGCATCCGAAAATTCGGCAGGCCAATCCATTACATTTAGTGGTAAAGTATGGACTGTATGTACGATTGAAGAAGCATTAAAACACAAAATTGATATAGCGTTATTTTCTGCTGGTGGTGATATTTCAAAAAAATATGCCCATGATTTTGTAAAAATAGGAGCCTACGTGATCGATAACTCGTCCGCTTTTCGAATGGACAAGGATGTTCCTCTTATCGTTCCTGAAGTAAATATCACAAGTCTTCAACCTAAAGACAAAATTATTGCCAATCCCAATTGCTCAACAATCCAACTTGTGGTTGCGTTGCACGACCTTCACAAAAAGTTTGTTATAGACCGTTTGATCATATCTACCTATCAATCAATGACAGGAACTGGCAAAAAGGCTGTTCAGCAATATGAAAATGAAAAAGATGGTATATCAGGTGATATGGCATACCCACACCCTATCTACATGAATTGCATTCCACATTGCGATATCTTTCTTGAAAATGGCTATACCAAAGAGGAAATGAAACTTGTCAGAGAAAGTCACAAAATATTAAATGACCCCAATCTACGAATAACAGCAACAGCCGTACGAGTTCCCGTTCTAGGAGGACACAGTGAAAGTGTGAACATAAGTTTTAAAAACGACATAAAACTTTCTGAGGTCATGGACACATTGTCTGCTGCTTCTGGTCTAATAGTTTTGGACGATCCCAACAATAACCTTTACCCAATGCCGCTTTATGCTCATAATAAAGATGCTGTTTTTGTGGGTAGAGTACGTTTAGACGAATCGAATCCTAGGACGATAAACATGTGGATCGTTGCTGACAACCTACGTAAAGGTGCAGCAACAAATGCTGTTCAAATAGCAGCCTATCTGATTGAAAACAACTGGTGTTAACACGATGACTGAACTGGTGATTATATTACGCGAATTGCAAGAATTTGACGCCAATGGTGGAGATGTCCATTTTTTCGAAGCACTCGTTAATAACGCCATATATAGCATAAATAAATTTCAAAAAGAGAATGGAAACGATATTGATACCGAGACAAAATCAATCATCAATCAGACTATTTCCGATCTATTGGAAACGTTGAACAAAGAAGTTGAGTGGGCAAAAGAGGAAATTGCTGTAGATAATATGAAAGAAGGACTTAACTATTTAGCAAAATCTCAAGAACGCGTCATCAATGATCTTACTCAATTAGTTGAAAATTCATAATCCATACTTAAGCATTTCTACAATGAATCACCGTACCGCATGAGCCTATGCATTCGAATAGACGCATTTAAAAATAGTATTTTGGGATGACCGTTTCGTTCCACATGATAGATCAATTTTTCGATAAAAGGTGCGATTTGAAC
>CAXQBA010000016.1:0-8912 GCA_964221885.1 Luminiphilus sp.
AAAGAGCCAAAACTGTAAAGGACATACATATTGAATAAGAGATGAATCCAATCAGCATGTATCAGTCCATGAGATAAAAACCGAAAATATTCTTTGCCATTTTTGATCGCATAGGGTTCAAACATCATTTTATGTTTCCCGTATGGATCATCCATCACTTTATATGAAAAATAAATAGTTACGGCCAAAAGACAAAAGGTAACTGGGCTTTGCGCAATAAAATCCATATTATTGATTTAGAGCAGATGCAATCTGTTGGTTCTGTATATCAGATTCGATCAAACCATCCTTTAAACGAATCACCCGATGAGCGTGCTCAGCAATATCGGGTTCATGTGTCACAAGTATAACTGTATTTCCTAAGTTGTGGATCTTTTCGAATAACGCCATGATCTCAACGGACGTCTTACTATCTAAATTACCGGTAGGTTCATCGGCAAGTATAATAGAGGGATCGTTCACAAGAGCTCGAGCAACTGCAACTCGTTGACGTTGTCCACCTGAAAGCTCATTGGGTTTGTGGTCCATACGATCACCTAAGCCAACGGCATCAAGAACCTCGGCAGCTTTTTTTAAACGTTTTGATTTGCGCATACCCGAATAAACCAATGGTAAGGCAACATTCTCTAAACTTGATAAACGCGGTATCAGATTGAACGTTTGAAAAACAAATCCGATTTCTTTATTCCGTATAGCAGCCAATTCATCATCGACCAACTGAGAAACATTCTGATTGTTCAAATAATAATCCCCTCTTGTTGGTGTATCTAAGCAACCGAGCATATTCATCAATGTAGACTTCCCTGAGCCAGATGGCCCCATTAATGCCACATATTCATTTTTTTGTATCTCAAGTGAAACACCCCTCAATGCATGCACCGTCTGTTGACCCATGTAATAGATCTTTGCAATATCATGTATGTCAATTATTGATCTCAAATCAAGTTTTTGGTTTAAAGTCTAAACAGACCGAGTTAATACAATATCGTTCGCCAGTTGGTGGCGGCCCATCCGTAAACACATGCCCTAAATGGCTATCACAAAATGAACAAAGCAACTCAACACGACGCATACCGTGACTAAGATCTTCACGTCGCAAAATTCGGGCATCCGATAATTCAGACCAAAAACTTGGCCATCCACAACCTGAGTGATATTTGTGCGTCGAATCAAACAATGGATTTTTACAGGCATTGCAATGATAGGTACCTTGCTCATCATGCTCGTAATATTGACCGGTAAAAGCTCGTTCTGTACCGGCGTTTCTCATAACATGATACGTAAGGTCATCCATTTCCTTTTTCCAGTCATCCTCTGATTTATACACTTTTTTCATAGTATTAATGTACTCTATTCAAGGAACAATTTATACCTACACTTTGTTTTTAATAATATTTAACAGCTTTTTTTTCTATCAAATCAAGTTTAGCACTAATTTTGCACATGTGATACAAAAAATCAACTATGCGCCATTTTATCTTACTTCTTTTATCGCTCGTTGTACTTTCTTGTGAGAAAGAGTTCGACCCTGAGACGACATTCGATGGGCCTCAGATGGTTGTAGAGGCGTATGTTCAGAAAGGACCTAATGCATTTCCACCCTATGCTATATTGACGAAAAGTTTGGAATATGGATCGACTATCGGAACAGATGTTCTGAAAGATATTTTTGTACATGATGCTTTTATTCAATTAACCAATGGCATTGACACTGTTCAACTTACTGAGTTTTGTGCCTCTGATCTATCCTTTCTTCCTGATTTCATTAAACAAGCTATATCAGAGTCAATAGGAATTCCTGTCGAAGTATTGAACGGAAATGGTATTGACATATGTGTGTATGCAGATTTTCCTGCTGTCTTAGGTTTATCTGACCTCACTATTACTGAAAATACAGAGTATACACTATTGATCGAAACCCCTGAGTATGGTTCGGTGAAAGCCACATCTTATCTATATCCTGCTGTTCCTCTCGACTCATTGAATTACATTGATCATCCGAATTTCCCAGCAAATGATTCTCTTGTTGAGGTTTTGGGTTATTTCAATGATCCTGCTGATGAATTAAATTATTACCGTCTCTTTTCACAACGTAATGATGAGCCGATGTATGCGACATCGACAAGAGGTTCAGGTGGAACGGTCAGCGATGATAATATTTTCAATGGTCAAGCTTTTGCTTTCAATATTATTCGAGGCCAGGATCCTTTTTCTGATTTCAATTTTGACTCCTTCGGCTATTTTTCAAGAGGTGATACCGTTACGGTCCGTACATCTAGTATCGACTACAAACAATATCGATTCTGGCAGACGTTGGAGTACAATTCAGGTGCTCAAGGTCCTTATGGTACATATACTCGAATTGAATCAAATATTGAAGGAGGTTTAGGTATCTTTGGTTGTTATGCTTATGAGGATTACACCATTATTATACCCGAATAATACCAATCAATCTTATCGATCGGTCTTGATCACACGGATTACTTGATTCTCTATTTTAAAATACTGTGTTCCTATCTTGAACACATCGCCGTTTTTCAATGAACCGAGCTTAGTGATTTCATCATCAATGGTTTGAATAGATCCATTGGTGTATTTTGCCAAATAAATGTAATCTATATTTACATTCTGCTCTCTGGTAATTCCACAAATAATGACATGAACGGGTTTCTTTTGGATCATCAGTTGTGGCATCAACCTAAAATCTCTGACTTTTGAATAATTATCAGCGATCAATACGACGCCCTTACAATTAGGAAACTTTTTGATACCATAAAGACAAGCTTCAATATCATTTTCAGGATGTTTACCTCCCGTACCTTTACTCATTGCGGTAAATGCTACCTGTTCGATCTCATTATAATCACTTGAACTAACATAATACGTTCCTCCCGTATTTCCTAAGGGCCCATCAGGTGTATCATCTCCATCATTGAAAAAAACAAATTTTTCAGTTGACGTGGCATTCATATTTGTTCTTAGATACAACAGAGTCTGGGTCAAATAGGGATGCATTGATCCTGTAACATCCTGAACCACCACAAAATCTGCATAACGAGCAGAAGACTGATCAAGTACTTTGTAAACCACTGTATCATCAGACATCTGCTTCAAAACATGAGAGGGTCTCAAACGCGTTGAAGTCGGATCGGGTACTTCTCGTTCGGTCACTACCATTTCATCAAATGTTTTTACACGGTACTGTCGATATCTATCCGGACCAGGTGAGCGGTATTTTACTCCACGCTTTCGCTTCGCCTTATTTTTTGGCAGATAAAATCCGGTAAATACCTTTTTACGTATCTTTTTGTAGGTAGTGTCTTTCACAGTTTTGGTTCCAACAGATTTTTCTAGTAAAGCTTTTATGGCAGAAACCTCTTCATTTCTACTAATCAATCGAGAGGTCTCCTCATCTACCTCTTTATCAAAAACGGAGCGGATTACCCGACCACCACTGGTTGTTACACCCATAGGTTTTAAATAAATAACAAATCCATGAAAGTAGGTCTGTGCCTCATCATAAGCATCCGTCCCATTTTGAGCAATTAAATGCCATTCGATCAAATTATTGGTAAACGCTTGTGGAAAAAATGATTGCAACATTTCATAGCGATTTTTATTCAAATTAATCTGATCAAATGACTTAGAACGGCGATAGACTGTATACACAAGATCGATACGCTCTACAAGAGTGTCTTTAAGATCTTTGAATAACTCTTTATCCTTATCTGAAAACAAGAATTTTGAATAATTCATTGGAAGATAGATGATGTATTGACTTTTACGCTCCGTACTGAATCGGTCTATTAATTCTTCTTTGGTCTTTGATAGAACATCTGGAGTTACAACAACATCTTGTCTTATTTGTGCTGAAACAGCCATAGATATCATAACGAATACCAGTAAGGCAATATAGAATTGAATACGCATATAGTTTAGATTGATTACATTATCTATTCTTTATTACGAATAAGTTACAAGGATAGTACCAAATATATTATATTTTTAGAGTGGATTCGATGAAAACGATTATTCATCCTTATCTAAAACTCTATTTATATGCGAGTTGGTATCATTGGTGGAGGGGCAGCCGGTTTTTTTTCTGCCATACATGTCAAAGAAAATTATCCAGATTCTGAGGTGATCATCTTTGAAAAATCGCTGAAGACATTATCAAAAGTACGTATATCTGGTGGCGGCCGATGTAATGTTACTAATGCATGTACTTCAATCAGCCAATTTGCTAAAGCCTACCCACGTGGACAAAAACTCATGAAAAAACTCATGAGTCGTTACAATAATTCAGATGTGATACGATGGTTTGAAAAACGAGGTGTTCCTCTTGTTGTTCAAGAGGATCAGTGCATTTTTCCACGTTCCCAACAATCCCAATCCGTCATTGACTGTTTTCTACAAGAATGTCACAGAAACAAGATATCGATTCGAACGAAATATAAAATTGACTCGATGCAAATAGAAGACACATCCATCCTACTCAAAAATCAAGATCAAGTAGAATGTTTTGATAAGGTCATCGTTTGTACCGGAGGCAGTCCTAAATTAAGTGGTTTGTCATGGTTGATGCAATTAGGTTTACAAATTGTACATCCGGTCCCTTCATTATTTACCTTCAATATGCCTGATGAAGACATTAAAAGCTTAATGGGAATAGTAGTTGAGGATGCAATGGTTCGTGTTCAAGGATCAAAAATTCGTACCGATGGGCCTCTACTTTTCACGCATTGGGGAATGAGTGGTCCAGCTGTATTAAAAGCCTCATCAATAGGAGCCAGATGGATGCATGAAAATGACTATCAATTTAATATATCTGTCAATTGGGTACATTCAAAAAATGATCAACTTCTTCGAAATAGCTTTGTAGATATTCAACGAGAACATCATTCAAAATTGGTGAAGAATTATCGACCCGAAGGAATTCCTATACGTTTGTGGGAATATCTTTTAAAGAAAATAGATTTACCCGATTCATTCAGATGGAAAGACATAGATCAAAAATGGACTGAAAAGCTAATGGGTATAGTTATGAATGATCAGTATCGTATTCGAGGAAAAACAACATTCAAAGAGGAATTTGTAACTGCAGGTGGTGTTTGTTTATCATCTATCAATCCAACCTCATTGGCTTCAAAAAAATATCCGCATCTATATTTTGCTGGGGAAATACTTGATATTGATGGTATTACAGGTGGTTTTAATTTTCAGGCAGCCTGGACTACTGCATATGTAGCTGCACAATTAGCATAAAAAAAGTCGGATAATTTGTTTATAAAACAAACGTTTGATAAATTAGTGGCATAAACTACAGAACGTATGCCATTACAAAAAACCAGTAAAGAAGAAATTATAAAAAAAGCCGTTGATGTTTTTCGAAAAAATGGGTATTATAAAACCAGTATGGCCGATTTAGCAGATGCCTGTGGATTGCTCAAGGGTTCTTTCTATTACTACTTCAAAAGCAAAGAGGAGTTAATGCACGCAGCTCTTCAGTCAACTTGTGAATATTACTCCAACAAAGTATTTTGCATTGCTTATGATACAAGTTTAGATGCAAAAGAACGCTTCATAACCTTATTTAATAAGCAAGCTCCCTTTTTGACAGATGATCTAGCAGGTTGCCTATTTGGAAATATGACACTTGAAACCATTAGTGCGAATAGTTCTTTTCAGTTCATTCTACAGAAATTCTTTTCTGAATGGAAAAAAGCATTTACCACCATCTTTGAGCTTGAACATGACAAAGAGACATCTAATGTCTTAGCAGAACAGAGTGTCATGGAATTAGAAGGGGCATTAATGATGATGCGATTATATAACGATAAGAAAATCTTTGAAGATGCCTGTATGAGGGTATTGGAAAAATTATAACTAATTCATATTAATAAATCAAACAAAACAATGAGTAGACGAATCAAAAAAGTAGCTGTATTGGGATCCGGTGTTATGGGATCTGGAATTGCCGCTCACTTTTCAAATATTGGTTTAGAGGTTCTATTGCTTGATATCGTTCCATTTGACCTAAAAGAGGAAGAAAAAAACGATAAAGCAGCTCGAAATCGAATTGTAAATGCAGCCTTGAAAGCTTGCATCAAAAATAAGAAACCTGTTTCCGCCTTTTATGATACGGCCACGGCCTCACGCATAACAACTGGTAACTTCACCGATGATTTCGAAAAAATCGCTGATTGTGATTGGATCATTGAAGTGGTCGTCGAACGCTTGGACATCAAACAACAAGTATTTGAAAAAGTAGATCAGTATCGTAAAAAAGGATCACTGGTCACCTCCAATACATCAGGAATTCCAATTCAATTCCTTTCAGAAGGTCGTAGTGATGATTTCCAAAAACAGTTTTGTGGTACACACTTCTTCAATCCACCGCGAGTACTTAAATTATTTGAGGTGATACCGGGTCCAAAGACAGATCAGTCTGTGATTGACTTTTTCATGAACTATGCTGACCGCTATCTTGGAAAGCGTGCTGTGCTATGTAAAGATACGCCAGCCTTTATCGCCAACCGAGTAGGTGTATATGCCATGGCTAAAATCTTTCAATTAACCGAGCAGTTGGAA
This sequence comes from Luminiphilus sp., assembly GCA_964221885.1. Classification (GTDB taxonomy): domain Bacteria; phylum Bacteroidota; class Bacteroidia; order Chitinophagales; family Saprospiraceae; genus Aureispira. The sequence continues at coordinate 6,592 of CAXQBA010000016.1, forward strand.
CTTCCAATCGAATTAGTGGATAAATTAACCGGGGATGCCATTGGTCGACCAAGAACAGGTACCTTTGCACTTGGAGATCTAGTCGGTTTAGATACGGCTGAAAAAGTGATTAAAGGAATTGTAGAAAATTGTCCAAACGATGAGCAAGCGGGTGCTTTTACAATGCCTAAATATTTATCATTTCTCTTAGAGAATAATTTCTTGGGGAATAAAACTAAAAAAGGCTTTTATGAGCGGACGAATCAAAAAGATGAAAAAGGCCGTCGAATCAAATTAGCTCTTAATCTGAATACCTTAGAATATGCACCTACTCAACGACCTCAATCCGTAGCATTAGGTGCTGCTAAACAGGTTGATAAACTATCATCAAAGGTTCGAACGTTTTTTAATGAAAAGTATGCCGATGATAAAGGTGCTCAACTGATCAAACGCTCCCTATCAGGTCTTTTTGCCTACGTTTCTAATCGAATTCCTGAGATAGCTGATGATATTTATTCGATCGACGATGCATTGCGAAATGGGTTTGCCTGGAAAGTTGGACCTTTTGAATATTGGGATATGGTCGGAATCGAAGCGGGTATTAAAGCTGCAGAGGAGGATGGTCAACAAGTTGCTCAATGGGTAAAAGATATGATAGCTGCTGGACATGATCGATTTTACAAACTAGAAGATGGTATAACTAAATACTATGATATAGAAAGTAAGACGTATCAGGTCATTCCGGGAACGGAGGAATTTGTTGTGTTGGATAATATTCGTACAAATTCAATTGTATGGGAAAATTCAGATTCAGCGCTTCATGACCTAGGAGATGGTGTACTTTGCTTCGAATTCCGCTCAAAAATGAATTCATTGGGTGAGGGTGTGCTTCGAGGTCTTCACCAAGCTCTGGATATTGCCGAACAAGGTGATTGGAATGGTCTTGTTATTGGAAATAATGCGGAGCACTTTTCAGTTGGTGCCAACCTTATGGCTATTGCTATGATGGCATATGAACAGGATTGGGATGAGTTGAATATGGCGATCAACGTCTTTCAGCAGACATCGATGCGTTTACGATATTCAAGTATTCCTGTTGTTATTGCGACGCAAGGTTATGTATTCGGCGGTGGATGTGAATTCTCCATGCATTCAGATTGTGTAATGGCCTCTGCCGAGTCCTACATTGGATTAGTTGAGGTAGGTGTTGGATTAATACCTGGTGGTGGTGGAACTAAAGAATTTGCGTTACGTGCCAGTGATGAATTCAATCCTGGTGATGTTCAGATTCCATTGTTGATCGAAAAATTCAAAACGATCGCCATGGCCTCTGTTGCAACTTCAGCTGGTGAAGCTTTTAAATTTGGTTATTTAAGACCTGGTATTGATAAAGTTAGCATAAACAGCTCACGGAGTATTGGCGAAGCCAAGAAAAAGGTACTCGAATTAGCACCAAACTACACACAGGTTGCACCACGTAACGATATTCATGTTTTAGGAAGAAATGGTCTTGGTGCACTTTATGTAGCAGCTGAAAGTCTTAAATTAGGTAATTATGCCTCAGAACATGATATCAAAATTGCTAAAAAAGTGGCCTTTGTACTATGTGGTGGTGACTTAACCTCTCCTCAAAAAGTGTCCGAGCAGTATCTACTTGATATTGAACGTGAAGCATTCTTGAGTTTATGTGGTGAGCAAAAAACCTTGGAGCGTATTCAATACATGCTTCAAAACAATAAACCACTTCGTAACTAATTTTAAAAAATTTAAAAATCAAAGATATGGAAGCTTATATAGTTGCAGGATATCGCTCTGCTGTAGGTAGAGCAAAAAAAGGAGGATTCCGTTTCTTCCGTTCAGATGACTTAGCTGTTGAAGTGGTTAAACACTTGGCATCACAAGTTGATTTTGATCCACACACTGTGGATGATGTTATTGTAGGATGTGCGAACCCAGAAGGTGAGCAAGGTTTACAGATAGGACGTCAGATCTCTCTTAGGGCTCTTGGCAAGCCTGTACCGGGCATGACCGTGAATAGGTACTGCGCTTCTGGCTTAGAAACGATTTCTATAGCAGTAGCCAAGATCAAAGCTGGTATGGGGCATTGTTATGTCGCAGGTGGTACTGAAAGTATGAGTCTGATTCCCATGACAGGGTACAAATTATCGCCAAGTTATGAAGTGGGATTGAACAATCCAGACTACATTGTTGGTATGGGTTTGACAGCAGAGGCTGTTTCTAAGAAATTTGGTATCGGTCGGGATACTCAAGATGAGTTTTCAGTGAATTCACATGCCAAAGCAGCTGCAGCCATAGACGCCGGCAAATTTAATGACGAGATT
>CAXQBA010000017.1:0-3310 GCA_964221885.1 Luminiphilus sp.
GAATATTTTGTACATGTTGAGTACCTTTCATGTAGCTATTACACTGAAATCGCTTTACTTGATCTTTATAAAAAATACGACGCCGAATAGCTTTTCGAATGATTCGATATGCAGGGTCTTCACCAGCTGTGATCACAATTTCAGTTATGGATTTCGTATATGGTTCTAATGTGACATCTAATTCCATATCATCCTTGGTCATGGTGATGGTTATATCTTTGGATTCAAATCCGATATATTGAAAAGTTATTGTATGTTCTCCGGCTGGTAATGTGAATTGATAAGTACCATCTATATTAGATGTAGTTCCAATAGATGTTCCTTTCTTATAGATACTTGTAAAAGGTAAAACCTGACCGCTGGACTCTATTACTTTACCACTGAGCACACCAGCTAAGATCAGGTGACTCCAAAGGATCAATACAAGTATATATATTATTTTCATATGGTTATACTAGTTCAGCCACAACAAAAATAGAGCCAGCTACAATTATAATATCATTTTTTGAGGCATTCTCCATTGCTGTATTAAATGCCTCTTTAACCGATGAATGAATCGTATGCTTTAGGGAATAATTTGAAAATTCACGAGACAGAGATGTAACGTCTTTCCCACGAGGTATATTTGCTTTACATAAATAATAATTTGCCTTTGAAGGAAGTAGTTTAAGTATAGATGATACATCTTTATCCAAAACAGTACCATATATGAAATGGATTTGATCAAAAGTATATTGAGATAGTTGTGCTAATAATTGTTGGATACCATCTTCATTATGAGCGGAATCATAAATAACGATCGGATCAATTTGGCGGATATCCCAGCGGCCTAGCAGTCCACTTGTTTTTTTTACATTCTCAAGGCCACGTTCAATACCATCCATAGAAATTGGGAAACCGGCGCGCTGAAGATGAGGTAGAGATGCCAAGGAAGTTCGGATATTATCTAATTGATAAGTTGCAGTCATATCCGTCGTAAATTGATAACAACCTTTTAATGATCCAAAATGGAGTTGAATATCGATATTTTGCTGTGTCGTAGAATTCTTTTCAGATTTTATAGAAACCCAACGATCAGCTACAAATAGAGGTGACCCAACGTTCAGACACTTTTTTCTGAATACAGGCATGGCTTCATTCTGATCCGTACCAATTATTGCGGGAATCTTTGGTTTAATTATTCCTGCTTTCTCATAAGCAATTTGAGCAATCGTATCACCAAGCATATCCATGTGATCCATACCGATATTGGTTATGATCGATACAATCGGTGAAATTATATTTGTAGAATCAAGTCGACCACCAAGACCTGTTTCAATCAAGGCTATATCAACACTCTGATCGGCAAAGTATTGAAATGCCATGGCCACCGTAATCTCAAAGAAAGATGGTTCTATTTGCTCGATCTGTTCCGAATTGTCTTCGACAAATTGAGTGACAAATGACGCTGGAATATACGTAGTATTAATTTTGATTCGTTCTCTGAAATCAGCATAATGAGGTGAGGTATATACCCCTACTCGATAACCACAGTGTTGTAATATGGCACTTAAAATATGTACCGTGGATCCTTTACCGTTGGTTCCGGCAACATGAACACATTTTAGTTTATTTTGGGGATTATCAAGTTGTTTGCAAAGCTTATAAATATTCGTCAGATCTTTTTTGAATGCATTTTTACCTTGACGTTGATACATGGGTAGCTGCTCAAAGAGAAAAGCAAGGGTCTGTTCATACTTACTCATCTTAGTAGTACTTTTGAGGGATCAGATAATTGGTCACATAGTCCTTAATGCCATCTTCAAGGCTGTAGAATGGTGTAGTGTAACCAGCATCTATCAATTTACTCATATCAGCTTGCGTAAAGTATTGATATCGGTTCCTTATATCTAATGGAGTGTCTTGATAATGAATGTTTGGTTCTGAATGATTTGCTGTAAATGTATTACGAGCCAAGTCATTGAAGCTGCGCGCTTTTCCTGTTCCTAGATTATACAAACCATTTTCCAAATCATGACCCATACAATACCAGATTACTTTCAAAATATCCTTAACATAAATAAAATCTCTTTTTTGTTCACCGTCTTTGAAATCAGGTCTATGAGATCTGAAAAGTGTCATCTGTCCTGTAACTTGAATTTGGTTGTGTGTATGGAAGATTACAGAAGCCATTCGACCTTTATGATATTCATTAGGGCCATAGACATTATAAAATTTAAAACCAATACATGCGCTTTTGAATCCCTGTGATACCATCCACAGATCAACATTATTCTTAGAAATGCCATATGGGTTTAAAGGGGATAATTGATCAGGGTGTAATCGATCATCATAACCTAATGTACCATCACCGTATGTGGCGGCACTACTAGCATAGTATAGTGGAATTTGATTGGTTTGACAGATTTCAGCTATTTTGATTGAATATTGATAATTTAGTAGCTCAAAAATGGCTGGATCAAAGCATGTGGTATCTGTACGTGCACCAAGATGAATCACTTGTCTTATTTTATTCGCATTCTTTTCAAACCAACGAATAAAGTTATTTCGGTTTATGGCTTTAAAAAAACGTTTTTTATCAAGATTTTTTGTTTTTAATCCAAATTCAAAATCATCAACAATGATCAGATCTTCTACACCTTTACGGTTCAGAAAACTAACCATACAACTACCTATAAAACCTGCCGCGCCTGTAATAACAATCATAATTTAGTGTATTTCAGATAGTAGACCTTTTCAGCATGCTGCATATCGCTGTATCTTTTATCTTGGATGTAACCCAGTATCCAGATGATATCGCCATTTCCATTTACCAAAATAGGAATTTTTTCTTTAGTGAATTGGTTCAATTTTCGATCTTTCATGAATTTTGAAACTTTCTTTTTACCATCCATACCTTTCGGATAAAAGAAGTCACTTGTTTTTCTGTTACGAAGTGTCAATGGAAAAATCAAGTCTTTAGAGCGTAGTGAAATCTGAGTAGTATAGTTGGTATTTATCGGACTGGTATTTGAAATGAGTTGATCATTACCCCATGTTAATTGAACATCATCCAAGGAGTGAATCTCCATGGGATCACGTTGTTGTGTATCTATTTGTTGAATGATAAACCGGTTTCGATCTCTAAGTAAGCGTGCTACTGATGATGAAAAAATAGCTCCGGATGTATGGTGTCTTGTTTTAAAGATTTGTTCAATCTGTCCTGTAGTGAAATGAAACGGTTTTAATATTTCAACCAGTAAACGCATAGGGGCAACAGTGGCCTCCAAAGCGTTAATTTGTATATGTATGCCGTCATCTTCTTGATTAT
>CAXQBA010000018.1:0-2739 GCA_964221885.1 Luminiphilus sp.
GGAAATGCAAGCTCGATCATCAATTACAGTTGAGTGTCTGAGCGGTGACTGTTTTCAAGGAAATGGTCGAGCCAAAGACATATCTGGAAACATTTATCAAGGATCGTTTTCAAACGGACAATTTCATGGTTTTGGTCAAATGCGCTATGTTAATGGCGATACATACCAAGGTCTTTGGAAACATGGTCTACGACATGGTAAAGGACACTTATTCTATCAAAATGGACATACTGACTCTGGATTATTTGCTCAGGGCCGATTTATTGATAACAAAATGAAGATATGGGCATTGATTGTAGGTGTGGCTGACTATAAGTACTATAGTCCGCTACAATTCACTACGAATGATGCTCAACGCGTTTACTCCTTTTTCCGTTCTGTAGAAGGAGGCGCCGTCCCCGACGAACAAATCAAACTTCTACTTGATCAAAATGCGACCGCATTTCAGATTACCAACGAAGCAGCAACCCTTTTTGAAAAAGCAGATAGCAATGATCTGATTCTTTTTTATTTTGCCGGACATGGAGTAAATGGTGGCTTCTTACCTTATGATTATGTTCCTGAACAACAAAATCTGCTTCATCATGGGGTAATCAATTCAATCTTTAAAGATAGTCCTGCCAAATTTAAGCTCTGTGTAGCTGATGCTTGCCACTCTGGCTCATTTGATATTGACCAAGTCGTATCGTACAGAGACTACATGGCGTTATACAAAGAAAGTGAGGAAGCGCTTACTGAAGCAACTCGATCCACCAAATCAATTCGAGAAAAAATTAAAGATTACTACAAAAGTTTCAGTGGTGTTAAAGGTGGCACTGCTGTTATTTTGTCCTCATCTGCAGAAGAAATATCCCTTGAAGCAAATAAATTAGAACAAGGTGTTTTTAGCTATTTCTTTATTCAAGCACTCCGCGGAGCGGCAAATAGTTTAGATCAACAAGTTGATAATATCATTAACATCGGTGAAATGTTCGATTATATAAATCGCAATGTCAAATCATTCACCTATGGTTTTCAGCATCCTGCCATATATGGAAATTACGATCCTAAAACACCGATCAGTATTGTTCATGATTAAGCCATTTTAAATAGCTACCTTTATCCATCAAATGACAGACTGATCACATGTCACTATTTTTATACAATGCTGGACTTTTCTTCTATCGACTTGGTATACAAGTTGCAGCACCATTCTATCCTAAAGCAAAACAATGGATTCAGGGAAGAAAAGACCTTATAAATTCCTTGAGAGATGATCTAGCTACACAAACTAAGCCAATCGTGTGGTTTCATTGTGCATCCCTTGGTGAGTATGAACAGGCCGGTCCATTGATAGCAGCATATAAAACTCAACGACCTGAGCATGCTATCTTATTGACGTTCTTTTCTCCATCAGGTTATCGATCCTTCAATGGAAATATAGATATCGATCACGTTTCCTATTTACCTCTTGATTCTAGATCCAATGCACATCAATTCATTGAAACAGTGCAACCTATTGCTGCCTTTTTCATCAAATATGAATTTTGGTATCACTATTTGAATCAACTTAGGCTGAAAAATATCAAAACGTACTTAGTTTCGGCTCGTTTTCTAGACAAACAATTATTTTTCAAATCATATGGTTCTTTCTACAGAGGGCTACTACCCTATTTCACTCATATTTTTCTCCAGGATCATTCATCGAAAGATCTATTAGAAACCATTGGAATAACGAAAACATCCGTTACTGGAGATACGCGAGTCGATCAAGTAATAATCAATAAGGAAACAAATCATCCAAAAAAAGACCGAATATGGGACGCATGGATGAATTCATCGGCTCAGATCTTGGTATGTGGAAGCACATGGCCAGCTGATGAAAAACTGTTAGCAAAATGGTATAAATCGAATCCTGAATGGCACTTGATCATAGCTCCACATGAGGTTAACAAGTCTCATATTGATGATCTCCGATCTCTTTTTGATTTTGCTAAGCCCATCCTATTTTCTTCTTTATCGAACAATGCATCTATCTCGAAAACCAATCGCGTGCTCATTATAGACTCGATAGGTCAACTAAAATATTTATATAGACATGGACATGCCGCCTACATAGGAGGAGGTTTTGGAAAAGGAATTCATAATATCTTAGAGGCGATCGTATATCATATCCCCGTATTCTTTGGACCCAATCATACATCTTTTAAAGAAGCAAATGATCTGATTCAAAAAAAGCTGGCATTCAACATTGAAAACGACACAGAACTAACTAAGAACATAGCCTTTGCAATGGAACCGAAAAGATTCAAAGAATTACAGATTCAGATTGCTGAATATATTGAGCATTCTCGTGGCGCTAGCCAGCGTATTATGAACGTAATATCTACTGATTGAATATGTATTAAAATAAGATATTCGGCTTAAGTACACCTTTTTGGTTATTGTAAAAATCATTAATGATCTTGACAGCTTCTGCTGGTGTATCAACTACAGGCAAGAGGTCTATATCTCCTTCAGAAATCGTAGCATACTTTTCGATCATTGTCTGCGTGATCCATTGCTTCAGACCACTCCAGTATGTATTTCCCATAAGAACAACAGGTATTCGGTCAATCTTTTTGGTCTGAATCAATGTTAATACTTCGAATAGCTCATCCAACGTTCCAAATCCGCCCGGAAGAACCACAAATGCCTGCTCATATTTTACAAACATGACCTTTCTAACAAAAAAATAATTGTAATTGAACACCTTATCTG
>CAXQBA010000019.1:0-7183 GCA_964221885.1 Luminiphilus sp.
TTTTATTTATGTTACTAAAGGTTATTTTTGAATCAAATTTTGTTCCGTGTGTTCTTGATTTTCCGTGTAAATAGTCATGGAGAAAAGACCATTTTGGAAGTTTCGGATATCAAGTTGAATGGATGTATTATAATTAGCATCAACACGATCAACTAATTGTCCGATTGAGTTATAAACTTCAACAAACTCAATAGATCGATCAGATTCAATCGTCAATACCGATGAAGCTGGATTTGGATATACAGTAAATTGAGCAGCATCAATCTTTTCAGTCGATGTCAATATACTTGACGCTGAACATGGAAGCAATTGATGTCCTGATGTATACGGAGATGAGAAGTCGAATTGTCCACCCCAACCAGTAACGTCAAATGTTCCTGCTGGAGCTGTTTGATTATATAGATCGACATCATTATCGATACGCATGGTCATGGTATCAGTACCATCTGTCAAGTCTAAATTAAATCCAGAACCTGAACCAGTCCATTGAGTAGGATCAGCTAAATATACATTTTCAAATAATAAGTATCTGTTTTCATAAGTCTCAGCTGCAGCATTGAACTGAGATACTGTAAGCGTAATAGGTGTTGGTTCAGCTGTACCTTGGCTAACTAGAACAATACTATCTGGGCTGAACTGTAATAAACCGTTATACTGAGAAACGGTTCCCCAAACATGTAAAGAGTCACCAGCTGTGAATGTATAACCTGAAACATCACTGAATGAGAAAACACGAATTCCATCGGAATTACTAGGGAACGCTGAACCAGAATAACCAGTGTTGGCTAGAGGGAAGTCATAGCCACCTGTAGAGCGGTTGTTATTACAGTGAGCTACACCACGTAGTTCACAAGTAACATTTAAAGAATCAGCTACACCATTGGCATCTACAGAATTGATATCACTGATGTAATAGTACGGAAAGGTAGCTGTTTCACAAATATTAGCAGCTTTTGGTGTACCATATAGAAGATTAGATGGAGCTTGTCCATTACTACCAGCTTGAGTGGATGAAATCCCCCAGTTTGCACCGTTATTGTTATCAGTAGCAGGGTCACATAACTGAAGAGCGTATCCTAAACCATCGGCTGAAGTCGACCAAGGTGCTACATCGTCATACACTACTGAGTCAACAAGTTGTCCAGCTGCATCAAGAATGATGATGCCTTCACCACCATTGGATAATCCACCAGAACTCCATTGTCTATCAGGCATAAATCCAAATGAATTCAAGAAAGCAGAATCATTTCCGGCAATTACGAAATATCCACCTGCAGGAACGATCACTGAAATATCAAAAGAGTCAGTGACACCAGATGAAAAATAATAACCTTGCATATCAACATCGGACGAGCCAGCGTTGTATAATTCAATATACTCTTCGTCTTCGCCAGTTCCGGGTATGTTATACAATATTTCATTGATAACAATTTGAGAAAAAGAAGCGTAGAAAAGACAAAGACTAAATACGATTGTAAATAAACTTTTTTTCATACTTGTAAATTTTAGATATAGATTAAAGATCGTAACAAAAATAATTTTTTATTTTTAATCATTCAACAAAATAGAAACATAGTCAAGATCAAATTGATAATCTTAATTATTTCTCTATGTAAAACATTGAAAATTAAAGCCATATGAATTATTGTCGGCCGTAGAATTAATGATAAATTAACGCCCGATGGCCCAACACGAATGAAAAGTCAAATTACGCTCATTGTTGTATTAATTTTCCTTATCCGAACCGTTCTTATAGGTCAGGATAAAGAGGCTGTTTCATTGTATAATTCGGCCCTAGAATATTACAAGATCAGTAATTATGATGCAGCTATCGATGTTTTGAAAAAAGCAATCCGAAAGGATGATAACTTTTTAGTTGCTTACCGAACATTGATCAATTGCTATGAACTCAAAAACGACAACAAAAATACGATCAAGTATTATCTATTGTTGATCGAACGCTCACCTTCAGATTATAAATTATCGTATAACCTTGGTTTGACATATATGGCGAACAAAGAGTATGCAAACGCTAAATTACATCTAAAAAGAGCCTTGTCGATCAACCCCTATTATGATAAAGCTCAAGTACAGCTTGATAGGATAAATGAAATTTTGAATAAAACGGAAAATCAACCAACCGTAATAACAACAATAAAAGTTGATCGTGAAAATCAAACCTACAATGAGGCATTACGTTTGTATCGATCAGAAAAGTATGCGTCATGTATCAGAACCATTGCAAATTATGTGGGTCAAGTTTACAATCCAGATTTTTATTATTTGCAGGCTATATCTTATCAACAGATTGGAAAGCGAGATAGTGCAGTCAATGCATATCTGCTAGCTCTTGACATTGATGATTATCATTATAATAGTAATCTCAATCTAGCAAAGATCTATTTCAATGATCAATTATATGTGAAATCTATTCCCCATTTTGAAGTGCTTCATGCACAACGTCCTAACGATTCAGATATTTGGCGATCACTAGCGAATGTGTATTTTCAAACATTAAATTACAACCAATCCATTGAGTATGCATTGAAATATTTGGACGTGTATTCAAAGGAAGGGGAAATGTACATTTTAGTCAGTAAGGCGTATCAAAATCTAGGAAATCTAAAAAAGGCGCGTTTTTATCTGGAAAAGTCAAGTCAATACTTAACCAATTCAGACCAAGTATCCAAAGATATCCAAAGTTTGATCTATGACTATGGAACCAAAGCCAGTGAATACTCAAAGTCAGGGGAATATGATAAGGCTATATTGGTTTTGGAGAAAGCTATTGAGGAATTCAGTGATAATGCTTCATTACATTTTAATTTGGGATTGAACTATTTAGAAATAGGGAATTATAACAAAGCAACTTCAGAGTTCAAAAAAACGATTGATCTAGATGGTTCTCATGCAAAAGCATATCAAGCATTGGGACTTATTTATTTTGAGAAAGAGGAATTCTCTATGGCAGCAGCATATTACAAAGCCAGTGTAGAATCTGGGAAATTCGATCAATATGTGTATTACAAACTTGGATCTTGCTATTTTAAGTTAAAGCGATTTAATGATGCATTGAATGCCTTTTTGAAATCATTAGAATTTGAACCCGATCAGATCAACTTCCTCTTTAGTACAGGTCTGACCTTACTCATGTTAAAAGATAATTATCGATCAATCGAATATTTTGAAAAGATTATGAAACGTCATCCCATGCAGTTAGAGGCTCAATACCATATTTGTATCAATTACATTGAGATGAATCTATTTGAAAAATGTATTGAGGAAGCTCAGAAAATCCTTTTAAAAAATGATCAATATGCTAAAGCCTATTTGATTATGGCGCATGCCTACAAACGACTAGGTAATTACGAATTATCAAATAAATATCAGGCAATCGCCGTCAAAATTAACCCATCCTTACGTAATTAGTCAATCTAATTTACTTTATTTGTAACTATCATTTATGTATAAATTACACGATTATGAGTGACTTAGAAAATACGATTGTTTCCAACGCTGCCGATATTTTGGTAAATTCTTTTTCAAAGTATAATAGTGAGGGCGAAAAGATTGACAAGAAGGTGATTGGATTCTGGTCGAAATTCAAAAAACGATTGGATACATCATTTGTCGAAGGCTTTGAACAATCACCAGTACAATATAGAGAAAAACTTATTGAAGTATTACTTGATCTTAAGTCCGTTCAGAGTGTACAATTCAATATGATCATGTTATTAGAGAGTCAAGGTTACTCAATCAAAGATTTTGAGAACCAATGATTCGATTCACCAACTTGATCGAACCATTTTTACGTGCCTATATTCATTATTCATCTAATAAGTGTGTACCAGATTATGACAAAGATCTTATAGCTAACCATGTTTCAGATGATGTTGAGATCATTCGCGATACATGGGCTGTTCCTCATATTTATGCAAAAAATGAACGAGATATGTTTTTTGCACAAGGCTTGGTTCATGCACAAGATAGAATGTGGCAGATGGAAGTTACACGCCGTGCTGCCAATGGTCAACTCAGTGAGATATTCGGAAAAGATGCTTTAGTTGTGGATACTTTATCTAGACGTATCGGTTTTAAACGTCTGGCAAATAATGATCTTGATGAACTAATAGAAACGCACTTATTTCCATTGCTTAGTGCATACGTTGAAGGCATCAACTTTTACCTTTCAACTACAAAACATCAAGCTGTAGAGTTTACGCTCGCTAAGATAACACCAAGAAAGTGGCAACTTGAGGATACATTAGCAATCGGTCGTTTGTTGGCAATGCAAATGACTTCCGGATGGTTGTATGAGATTGAACGATATGTCATGTATCAGGAGTATGGATCTGAAAAAATGAAACAACTATTTCCTTCTTATCCCTTGAGTAACCCAAGTTCAATGTCTCGTCCTGAGACAAATTATCGAGACATTAATGAATTATTGCACGCTTTTAATGGTCCCTACTTCAATATTCAGTCTGGTTCTAATAATTGGGTGATGTCAAAAGAAAGAATGGAGGACCAGGCTAATTATTTGTGTAATGATCCTCATCTATTGATCAATACACCGAACATCTGGTATGAGAACCATTTAATAAATCCAGATTATCAAGTGACCGGTGTCTCTATGGCAGGTGTACCGATGGTCATGATTGGACATAACGATAAGATATCTTGGGGGGCCACATTAACTTATGCTGATATTCAGGATTCTTACATTGAGACATTTACCGACGACAGCTGCAGCGAATATATCTATAAGGGGGAACAAACGAAGTCGACTCAAATTGAAGAACGGATTCACATTAAAGGCGAACCAGACCATATTGAGAAAGTAATTGTAACGCATAATGGTCCAGTCATTGTAGACATTGATGAAACAACTAAGATTTCGTTACGTTCGTTTGGTCTGCTGAAAAATGAAATGATCGTTTCTTTTTACGAATTAAATCGTGCAAGGGATTGGAATGATTTTGTTTCTGCTTGTCAAAAAATGATCTTCCCATCCTTGAACCTCGTATATGCTGATGTAGCGTCAAACATCGGATACTACATGACGGGGAAAGTACCTATTCGGGAGCGGGAAAAAGAGACATTACCAAGCCATATAAGTACGCAACCCAACGAATGGGTATCCTATGTTCCTTTTGAAGAAATGCCTCATGTATTCAATCCCAGTTCAGGGTATTTTTACACCTGCAATCATAAGATACCGACAGATGATTATCCATATTTTCTTGGAAAAATATGGATGAATGGCTATCGTGCTAAAACATTAGATCGATATCTACGATCAAAAGAAACCTTTCATGTCGATGATTTCAAAAAATGGCAAATGGATGTCCATTGTCAAGCCGGCGTTGAATTTGTAGAGGCCATTAAAGAATGCATAGAGCGTTTGGAGATCGAATATACGGATACTATACAAATCTGTATGGAACAGTGGAATCATTGGAATGGGCTATTGGATGATCAATCAATACCTGGAACCATATATCAAGTGTTCAAAAGGGAGTTGTATCAAATATTATTTAAATCAGATCACCGCATGCAAGGACATGTTGGCAATAATCAATTACCACTTTTTACGCATTCAGAGTTTTTTGGTCATGATAGTTGCATATTGATTCGATTGATGAAGGATACGAATAATATTTGGTGGAATGGTTCATGCGAATCGGTCCTTCGAGAAGCTTTTGAAGCAACGTATTCGTTCTTGATCCAATCCTTAGGTAAGGAACAGACAAACTGGAAATGGGGAGCCTTACATAAAATGACCGCACTTCATGGCATGAGTTTAAAAAAGCCTTTGGGAAACATTTTCAATACAGGTGGCTTTCCAATTGGAGGAGATACGGATACACTATGTCAAGTTGCTTTTTCACCTGATAAACCTTACGGAGGTGCTATGGTAGGTGCCTCTTATCGTCAGATCATTAATATGAGTGACCTTGATCAATCCATCTGCATATCTCCAGTAGGGCAGAGTGGTCATGTTGTGTCGAAACATTATGCCGATCAGCAGGAAATGTGGCGAAAAGGAGAGTTCAAGCCTATGATTTGGTCACGAGGAAAAGTGATGGCTTATAAGAAGTATAGAATGCGAATACGGTCTAGTTGATACCATAATCAGTTAATCTATACTTTACTTTAAACACTTGTTGAAGTTCAGTAATATCTACTTCGTATGGAGGATAAATGGCATTGTCAGAAATGAGACGAAGACCTACTGTATTAGCGCCATTTCGTATTTTTTGGACGCGTTTGGCAACTACTGCATCAGTTACAACTATATACACAGCATTGTCTTTTATTGCGCCCAAGCCTGGTCTCATATCAACTCTTTCACAGATTACTAAATCTCCATTGGTAATATTTGGCAACATACTATCACCATTTATTTCAATGGCAATCATGTCACCACTGATACCAGGTATAGCAAATTTTTCATATTCTTCCTCATTATTGGCGCGTCCCATTTCCAAAGAATTACCAGCCATGGCTGTATGAGGTATCAACATGATATTTTTTTGAGGCTCAGATCTGTAATCTGCATGATCTGATGTGGCGTTTTCATCATGGAACATATCAATACTGCAGCCAAAAACATAATTGGCATTGATGTCATACAATTCGATCAATTTATTTAATTGGTCAATAGTAACATTACGCTCACCCTTCAGAATATTATTGATGATGTGATTATAAGTGCCTAATTTTGCAGCAATATCAGATTTCGATTTGATCTTTTTTAGTTCAAGTAATTTGTAAAAAATAGCGTTAAATCGTCTATTTACAATGTTGTCTTGAAAATTAGTCATGATTAATTATTTGTCCGAATATACAATATTGATTTAAAGTGTGCAACTTTTTGTTTTGAATATTAAAACATATTTTTTCAAAAGACTATTATCTATTACAAATAACTTATTTAGTAAATTATTTTTTTATAAATATGTAAGAGTGATTAGCCTTTTGAGATAAACTTTTCGTTTAATTAATTCTGAATGATCACATTTTTCCGAGTATGTGATGGAGTATTTAACATCAAAATTTATAATTTCTTTTTTTGTAGGAGAATTAAGATCTATACACCGATCACACAAAGATTCTACAACTAGTAATTCATCTTTACTCATTTCCCGAGTACTATGATCTCTACAAAAATCATCATTTC
>CAXQBA010000020.1:0-4153 GCA_964221885.1 Luminiphilus sp.
ACAAGCACCACAACCTGTACAAGAGTTGAGATCAACAGCCATACCCCAGTGATGGCCCATTTTGTAAACCTCATCATACTCAGGATACAAACCTTTGCTATTCAAATACTGATACCCTTCTCTTCGTTTCGCTAATTCATCTAAGTTTTTAGATAAGTCTTTAGCACTAGAATGGAAAAATACAGAACGAGCCGTTAATGAGGTTTGGAATCCTAATTCCTCTTCATCAACATTGTAAACAGATGTTTGACCAGCTGCATTCGTTTGCATTTTAGTTGTCCCATCCTCACCCATTGTGGTGATACCGTATGTGTGATGTAGCTGAACATTTGCATATAGATCAGCACGACCGACTTTATTTGATAGGGATCCTACATTATAATATTGGAAATCCTCAACAGCAGGGAATAAATCTGTTCCTACATTTGTACCACATTTCCCGGCTACGGTTCTACCATATCCCAAAGCAACGGATACCGTACCTTGCATTTGACCGAACTGACGAAAAACAGGAAGTGTATATTCTTGACCATTGATAGTTAATGTAGCCATATCACCATCCTTCAGATCATTTAAAGACTCATATGCCTTAACGCCGTCCGTTTTGATCGGAATTTGAATGAAGTTATCCCAACTCGTTCGCATAACAGGATCCGGCATTTCTTGAAGCCAAGGGTTATTAGCATCTTGACCAGCAGCTAAATGCGGAGTTTGATAAAATGTAATCTCTAGATCTCCCGATTTAGGTTTTGTGTTCAATCCAAGTAATACAGCATTTGTATCTTGACCTACTTCAGTTGTATCTTCAGATGTAGTATCTGATACAGCTGGTGCAGCATTGGTTTTCGCAAAATAATACCCATCGTGTAGTGCATTATTCCAGAAGCTGTCAAAAATAGCGAATTCTCCTTCAAAGTTTGATTTCCAATTAGCCTGAACAAAATCAGCATACGAGCTAGAATTTCCAGACCATGCTAGAAGTGACTCTCCCGCTGAACGAGCATCAAATAATGGTGCTATGGTCGGTTGGATCAAATAATATTGACCCGCAACTGGTTGTACATCGCCCCAAGCCTCAAGATTGTGTAGGTCTGGTGTTAATGTATTACAAACAGATGACGTTTCGTTCATTGAAAGGGCAAATGAAACAGATAACTTGGTTTTAGAAATACCTTCAGCAAAAGTTGCTGCTAAGGAACCTGTATCATATGCAGGGTTGGCTTCAGCACATACTAAAATGGCATCGACCGTCCCAGCTTTCAATTCACCAGCTAATTCTGACAACGATGTATCATTACCAGCAGCTTGGTTAGAATGCATGGATTCAGTTAGAGCCATGGTTGAACCATACGATCCTAAAAGTGCATTGATCTCATTTATTGCTGTTTGGATAGCCAAGTCGTTCACTCCTGAAACAACCAGTGATTTAGATGTATTATCAACTAATTTCTTTGCTGTTTCCTTGATAGATGCTTCCGCTTTATTCCAAGAGAAAGATCCCGTAGTCAATGATGCCTTTGGTGTATTTCCAGTTAATGAACATACTTCTTTATATAGTAATGCAACAGCTGATCTCATTTCAGATGGCTTGATCAACACACGGTGGTCAGCATTTGAACCTGTGAGGGACATACCTGACTCAAACTGTATGTGAATGGACATCTTATTAGCTGCATCTTTAACATCTTTATCACCGATCTTTCTATTTCTTGCATAAGCAGCAGAAAATTCAACAGGTGATAACCATGTTCCTAGGAAGTCAGCATCAATACTCACAATACATTTCGCTTTATCAAAATGATATCTAGGAGCTTTTGCCATTCCAAACATATTCTGATTGGCCGTAAGCATAGCTGAATAAGAAACCGGATCGTATTGAACCCACTTTGTGTTAGGATAAGCTGATTTAAACTGCTCAACGGCTTTCTTGAATGAAGGGCTACTGTTTGTATGTGATACGATACGTACTTGACTATCAGCCGAAAGCATACTTTTCACTCGTTTATCAATATTAGCCCAACTTGGAAGTGCAGGATCGAGACCTTCTTCAATCAACATTGGTGCTTTGATGCGATTCGTATCATATAATGATAGAACAGATGCTTGTGATCTGGCTGAAGTACCACCACCAGTAAAAGTGCTTTTGTCGGACATTCCCGGATTTCCTTCAATCTTGATCGGTCTACCCTCTCTTGTTTTGACAAGAACTGGTACAACATCGCCACCAGAGACAATCGATGATGCATAATAAGTAGCAACACCCGGTACGATCTCTTCTGG
This sequence comes from Luminiphilus sp., assembly GCA_964221885.1. GTDB lineage: Bacteria > Bacteroidota > Bacteroidia > Chitinophagales > Saprospiraceae > Aureispira. Next base: position 2,281 of record CAXQBA010000020.1, read on the forward strand.
TTTGATCACGTAAGGAATCGCCTTTTTAAGTGGGATATCACAACTAGCAACTGTAGCTGCTCCAAGCCCAAAACCCATCACTTTCAAAAAATCTCGACGACTAGTCTCCTGAGTATCATTTGACTCATCATGATTGAATTCTAATTCACTGTTAGGAAGTAATGATGTTGGATCGTTAAGATCTTCTACGCCAATCCAAACTTTGTTATTATCCTGTTTATCCATAATTGTTATATGTGCAGATCAATTGATTTTAATTGTTTAATAGTGGCATTTCTGACATTCCAAACCACCAATCTCTTCAACAGTGACACCTGTACGTTCACCATTTTTCAACTCCTCGTGATACTTTTCATAGTATTTGTAATCGCTGTAATAGCCATTCGCTTTATTAGCGTCACCAGCGTAAGGTGTACGCTTTCCTTCATTCAATCCATCTCTGAATTGTATCTCAGTTTGTCGGTGACAGTTAATACACCATCCCATTGAAAGCGGAGAATGTTGCTTAACAACTTCCATTTCTTCTACCTTTCCGTGACAAGTCTGACACTTGATCTTACCTACTGAAACGTGTTGTGCGTGATTGAAGTAGACGTGATCAGGTAGGTTGTGAATACGTACCCATTCCACAGGTTTTGCGTAGGTACCTTGTACAGATGCTAGCTGCTCATCGATCATTTGATTGATACCATCCTCATCTTCAGCCCACTCTTTACTCCATACTTTATTTAACCACTTCTTATAAATTCCTGAACGCTCGTCATCAGAGGCATTCTGAGCGATATACGTATTGGTTAAAGGGTTGAATCCTGCTGCAGCATATACTTTAATCAGCTCTTTAGTCCCTTCATTGGAACCTTTCTGGATGTTAGCGTGACAGTTAATACATGTATTTGTAGCAGGAATCACACTGTGCTTGGAACGACGTGCACCATCATGACAATATTGACAGTCAATGCCATTGTCACCAGCGTGTATCTTGTGAGAGAATGCAATTGGTTGTTCTGGTTCATAATTTGTCTGACGGCCAAGACCAATGGCATTATTTACGGTTGTATAACCACCAAATATTACTAAGCAGAAGATGATCAACTTAACAGTACTTCTTCCGAATAGCACCTCAAGTATAGATTTTTGAGGCGATACAACCTGTCCGGCGTTTTGCTGAGCTAGACGATTTAAGTTGTTGATATACCGTCCAAGTAATGCAACAGACAATAACAATACACCTAGCAACGAATATCCAAGCCAAGGATTGAATTCCATCTCTCCTTGATCAGCAGCTCCACCAGCGTCGGCAACAACATCCACACAAGGTGGGTTTGCACAGCCAAATTCTGCCTTATTTGCAACATATGCTAATATATCATCAATTGACGCATCGTCAAGGTTTTCAAATGCAGTCATTTGTGATGGACTCCAATTAATCATGTTAGCCGCATAGGATTGGCCTGATTCGGCAAGGGATACAGAGTTTCTGATCCATTTGTAAAGATCATTCGGAAACTTTTTCCAACGGTCTTGTACACCAGCTAAGGCTGGACCTGTCATATCATCTACCATATTATTATTATGGCAACTGGCACAGTTATTCAGAAAAAGTGTTTGACCGTTCACTGGATCCTGAGCATGAACACTACTCGTTGTGATCGCTACAATGAACACCGAAAGAAAAATGGTTACTAAATTACGTAGATTCATTTTTTTCATTTTTGTCTGCAAGCAAAAAGTACATTTTGTGGTACAAAAATAAGATAGTCACAGTTATTTCACAATTGTGAAAAACTCCAACGGCTTATTTAGATTCATTCTAAGTACATATTTGTAAAATGCCCTGATTTTTGCGAAACTATCAAATTGAAACATTAACTAT
>CAXQBA010000021.1:0-8740 GCA_964221885.1 Luminiphilus sp.
CGCAATGCACTGACAGATATATTGATAGGCATTTTAATTCCATTCAGGTGTTTCGAGATGTCGTTTATTCTAAAAATGCACCATTACTGGTCACTGCTGGTTTAGCTTCTGAAACGATCGTTGACAAAGATCTGGTCATGGATATTTTCATGCCACCCGTTACAGATACCGTTGAAAAACGACCTGCTATTATTTTCTCCCATGGAGGTGGTTTTGTTAATATTCTTTTCATGAGTAGTACGTTATTGGTAGGCTCAATGGATAATGACGACGTTCAGGCAATTGCGGATTCATTTGCACATAGGGGCTATGTAACTGCAGTAATTGAGTATCGTGTCGGATTCAATCCCCTGTCTCCGCAAAGTTTAGTACGTGCTGTTTGGCGTGCTACTCAAGACATTAGTGCAGCCGGACGATTCCTTCGAAAGAATCATGTATGGTTAGGTATTGATCCGAATAAAATATTTGCTTCGGGTTCTAGCGCAGGTGCATTTGGAACCATACATTCAGCATATGTTGATCATAATGAACGACCTGCTGAAACTAAAGAGCTTGTTCCTTTATTTATGAGAGACCTTGGACCCTTGCATAGTCGTCCAGTTGTTTCTTTGACAGGAACAAATCCATTTGTTGGGTCTAATGTTCTTGGAAATGATGTAGACTCTATTCCACTGGCAATTGCCGGTTATTGGGGTGCTGTTGGGAATACAGATTGGTTGATCCAAGGTAATAATAAAGCCCCTATGATTCTTTTTCATGGTACAGCAGACCCGATCGTTGATTATAAATGTGAACGACCTTTTTCAAGTTTGATTCTTACAGCTGACCCAGTTTGTGGAACCTATATCATGGATTCTGTTTTGTCAGCTAACAATCAATTGCATGAAGCATATTATGCAGCAGGAGAGGGGCATGAATATTGGGGTGCATTAAATGGGGAATGGTTACCTAGTGGCCCTAATGCATACTTTTATGATATTATTGATAAAACCGCTCATTTCTTTTATTCATTCATGCAACCAAGTCCACCAATTATTGTGGGCCCGGATTCGATACAGCAAGGACAGGTATACACCTATACGATTACAAATGCTCTGGCCTCAGATCAATTTTGTTGGGATGTTACTGGAGGTACGATCACTCAATTTGGATCTAATAGTATTGATGTATTCTCCACGTCAACAACAGATCTGATCGTTACGGCTCAACGAATCGATCCTTCTGATATTAAGAGCGACATAAGTCAGTTTATTTCGTATTCAACGCAGCAGGTAAGTGTGCGATCTGTTCATAAAAATAAACTCAATATTTTTCCAAATCCAACATATGAAACAATTTATGTTGAAGGAACTACAAATACAACTGATCTTTCATTCAGTATTTATAACGCTTTAGGACAGCACCTTGAGAGTGGTTTGTACAATAATGGGATAGATGTAAAAAATTTACCATCTGGCACGTATCAACTTGTTTTTTTCACTGGCCAAACGTATATAGTTCACTCACTGATAAAGAAGGATTAGATAGGCATCATTACCATTCTTCTTCCTCTTCTTCCGTCTTCTTTTTCTTGTCTTCTTTTTTGACCTTTTCCTTGTTTCCTTTTTTGTCTTCCTTTTTGTCAAAGTCGTCATCAAAGTCATCAAAATTATCATCAATTCCCTCCTCAAAGGTATCATCAGCAGTAAAGGCCTGAATGGTCTTATTCTTAAACATGGAGAATTCAGATGGTGTTGCAAGAACAATCTCAAGATAATTGCCATTCTCAGACAAGATACGTTTGTCTTTCTTTTTCATTGAGGAAATTAAATTGACATAGGTAGGATTGCTTGAAATGGTCTTCAAAATGCCTGCCTGATATGAATAATAATACCAATCACCTTGTGGAGATACAAAGTAGAAGGTGAAAATATCACCACGTATGGGGTCATTTAATATTTCAATATGTCCTTTCAGTATCTGTCCAACATGTTTACCATTGATAGCCCCTAGTTGAAGTCTTTTGGATGTACTAACAAAAGAATCTGTTTTAGATGACCATTTTAATTCTGTATTAACAAAGAAAAAGGAGTGAGCAAAATCACTTGGAAATACGAGACGTTCATCATCAATAATCTTTCGCCAAGTCCTTTCATATTTTTTATCATCTTGAATTAACTTCCGTAACTGAGTTTCAAAATTCTTATTATTAACAGAATTATAGAGCGTGTACTCAATCAACTCATCAATGGATTGCAAATCCTCGATCACTTTGTCACGGATTATATTGGGTAGGTCAAGTTTAAAATTGATCGACGTATTGATGGTTAACTCTTCGGGTTGTAATATGGAGGTTTTTAGCTCACCAGCCATATCTAAGTGGACCACTGGTAAAGTTTCCCCTTGGAAACCTGCATCAAAATCAAGGAGTCCTTCCGCAACAATGTAGGAACTGTTTTCATCATAGACCAATTGCTTTCCCTTATTATTAACCTGATATATTTGAGAAGAATCACCGAATAAATATTGATTCTTTTCCAAGTTGTACTTTAAAATACCCTTGCAACTGTAAATTGAAATATCATTTTTATTCTTAAGAGGTTCTAATATTCTTGGATAGACATGAAATGAGTCAGTAGCAAGATAGATACCAACAATTGCTCGTTGACCTTCTGTTGTCACAGGCTCATCATACTCTATGTGAACACCTTCTTTATTTACTTTTGAATTGATAGAAAACCAGTTATCGTCAGTAAAATGTTGAGAATTCATTTTAGCATAACCTTTAAATCGTAAATTCTCATCCATGGCTTTCATAACCACATTACCTTTGTATTGTATCCCTTTATCTAATACAAAAGAGAGGCTATCATCAATAAATCCATACCCTTCGGTATAGATAACCCCGTCTCTTTTCTTTATACGAATATCATCGAACGGTATGATCTGATCTGGTTGTCCTTTGATATTGAATTCTAGAAGTCCTTTAGCAGTGTAGTTCGAACGACTCATAACATTCACCGTTGCCTCTTTGATATTATGATATAGGTTTGATGTATCGCAGGTAATTAATGCATTATTTAAGGTCCTCATTTTAGAGCCTTGTTCAATAATAATTCGATCGTTATTAGGGTATATAAAGGCATCTGCTATTTTGATTGAATCTACGCCATCTATGACTAAAATACCACTATCGATATTATAGTTGGCGGATGTACCGCTAAAGATCAATGAATCCTGAGAATTGTTCATGGCAAGGAAGAAACCAGAACCATTTTCACCAGCATCCATCTTAATATTATTTTTTCTCATGTCCCAATGGAACTCTGATAATGTGGTTTGGTAGGAATTATGTGGAAGATCCGTACTGATGTCATCCTTTAATGCTTTGAAATCTCCTGTTTGTTTATCAAAGTCGATGACGAATTCAACATTATTATTTTTGAAAGCGGATCCATCGCCTAATTTAGATTTGATAACAACACTTGAACTTGAAGAAGAAAGTCCATTCTTTTGAAAATTGAAATCACCGCTTGTATTTGATTCCAAGGTTGCCCCATACCAGTCAAAGATTCCTTTTCCTTTCACACCAAATGGTGTCAGGGCCAATATCCCGTTCAACCCAAAGTCTATACTATCTGAAAAGAAATTAAATTTTGCTTTATCTAGATCCGATGACATAATTGCCATACTATCGCTATATGGAATCCAGTATATTTGAACATTCTGACCTTTAACCATAGGAAAATCATAGCCATTGATCGTTTCTTTCTCCAATGCAAATGTATCTACATCTTCAGCAATGAATTGGTATGGTTTGAATTCAATGTATTCGGATTCGATAGCGGCACCTAAAAAATCTAATCGACCATTTCCGATAAAACCTTCATTAGAGATACCAACAGTTCCAATAAACTTCCCTTCACCATCCTCCTTTCGATTCAAATAGACCGGATTCGGCTCATTTCCACGAGTTTCAGTTTCAAAACCTAATGAAAGGTCGTGATACATAACCCGTAATCTTTCAGTGATCGGATGGAAAATATTTGCTGAAATCAACTTACCCTTAAAGACTAGTGAATTGGGATCAAGATTATCCAATCCATTCATGATAAATGGTTCTAGCTCGTAATAAAATGAGTCTTTTGGATATACCCCTAAACCCAGTCGATTTTTTTTATCGTAATAAACGCGTGATTTCTTGACACAATCATAGGATGGATAGATGGGACTGGACGTAGATCGACCTGATTTATTAGAAGGCACATCAATCAGTAAGACACCACCACCACCTTCGATGATACTTTGAATGGGCTCTTTATTTAATGTAGGAAAGCCAGTAGCTGGATCGATTTCTCGTTCCGGTTTGGGTCTTCCTTTCATAACACCCTCATTTTCTCCGTGTCTTGCTCTTCGATATATATATAAATCGACAAAGTCGATCGTATCCATTTCAACATGAAAAATGTCATATTTAAAATAAAAATCTTCTCCTGTAAAGGTACAGAAACCACCCGTCATCGTACCATCAAACTCCATATCGCGATCACTCTTCATGTTTACCTTACCTTCAAAAGGAACCACAACTACATTCTGTGAGTCTGATAATACAAATGATTCAACACCAGAGGTTTCCAATGAACCAGTAGTTAAATCTAAAACAGCATTAGATTTATCGGTTGCTTTCTTTTTAGGGTTGGATTTAATTTTGATCTTGTCAAAATCATGGTCCAGATTTTTTTTATTGACGGATTCAGAATAGTGGAATATTTTATCTCGTAAGGTAACGGCATTCGTCTTTTTGTCGTAGAAGATGAAGCCATCCTTAACCATCTCCATTAATAAGGGTAGCATAGACATCACATCTAACTCTTCTTCGGGAACGATATTTAGAACATCTAAAACATTAATCGCTCCAAATTTATAGACTTTAGGATAATATCGTTCAAATTCAAGATAGCTTTGCATATTGTTGATTATCTTGAATTTTGGATTTTTTCTAGCTTTTTCGATTTCCAGATCAGTTAGTATGTGTAGTTTTTCCAATCGCTTGTGTAAAAGAGCTGTAAGTTCGGCAGCATCAATCACTCTAGGACCATATTCAACATATTCTTCTTCTATGATCTCCTCAACCACTTCATCCTCCTCCGGGGGCCAAGCACCAATTGAAATCAAAAAGTTGGTGTCTAAGGGTTCGTCTTCTATTTCTTCGTCCTCAGTACACTCCTCCGGATATAACTGGCAGTAGTAGTCATCGTCTGCGAAATCTTCTTCATAGTCATTAACTTGACCATCATCTTGGGACTGTTGAAGTTTTTGGGAATAAACGAAGAATCTGACAATTGGATTAACGGTATTGATGTTGTAGTATTTTTCAAAGAGACGTTCATCAAAGTGATTCTCTGAATACATGTCAACTTCAGTTTTATTATTACCAATCATGATCTCATCTGTATCGATCTGCCATGTAATCTCATTGGCCTCTAATTCCATCTGAGTCAATGAATTTGAAAAAGGTACTTTTGCCATTCGAACCTTTGATCTAGATACATTCAACTCTCTATCAATAATCGAGAACATGAAATCACAACTCGGGTGATGAATTGAATCTAAACGACCTTCCTCATTTCGTATGTAAATGGTTACAACGGCATTTTGTGACATGATCCTATCATCTTTGACAATTTCAAAATTGTCTGATTGGATACGGATGATCTGTTGGTTGTCATGATCACGAATATACACATTGGACATGCCTTTTTCATCACCATATCCTTTCACCCTTAGACCTGACATTAGAAATCCACCAATAAAATCAACACCTTTTCCAATGTCATTCATATGAATATCTCTAGAAGTAGACTCGAATTTTGGATAAAGTAGGTTGTTACTTTGTCGATATGTGGTTCGATCCATTACCTTTCCTTCTATGGCTTCATTGAAGATGCTCGGATAGTTTAGGATGGCTTTTTCTGCCACATAATTCATATTTTTAGTACGGATATTATATTCTTCAAAGGTTGCATATGCAACTGTTTGATCTTTTTCTTTCCATTCTACTTTTCCTTTTGACCCCATCCATATCTCTTCAATGGGATAGTATATACCACTGGTTTCACTTATGGTCAGTGAGTCTCTTTTTTTGAAACAGACGAGATCTGTATTTTTGTATTCTATTTTGAATATCAGATTATCATATGTAAAGTTGAATTGATCCGATACAGCATGCCATTTATGTGATCCAGAGGCTTTGTCATAGAGATAACCGTAGATCCAGAATTTTTCACAAAAACGTAGATATCTTTCGAATGTAGTTGTTTTTCGTTTTGGAATATCTTCTAAATATTTTAAGGATAGGTCTACCCAAGAATCAAAATAACTTGCTCTTGTTGAATTACTAGAAAACTCTATCAAGATGCGTAATGGATGCAGGTAGTAGTTATACCGTTGCATTCCATGAATATTCATTCGGGTCAATAATTTTGCTGTTCCTTCCGTGAGTGTCGTGGATAATACCCCATTTTTCAAAAGATCTTTGAGTTCTTTTAGTACTAATTTACTATCATCTCGTTCAATACGGTTCAAAACTTCACCGACATTCGTCACGAACAATGAAGGTTCTGAGGGAACAATCAGTTTTATATCGATGGAATCCTGCGCAAATGAACCCACCGTTAGAAAAAGAAAAAAAAGGAATGGTACTAGTTGTCTCATACGTGAAATATAACTTGAAAAAACCAATCCAAATTGGGTAATGGATCGTTTTTTTTCTAACACTTAACATTTTTTAATAACAAAATTGAAATCCAGTCGTCTTTTTTAAGCTCAGTGACGTGATTAAACCCATTTTCTTCAAAACAAGTTAAGATATCATCTCGATGTTCATCTAAAATTCCGGATATCAAAAGAAATCCACCATCATGCAAAATAGCATTCATAGAGGCAGTCGTACTTGTAAGTACGTGTTTATTTATATTCGCCAATATCAGATCATATTTTCGTTCATTAACGGCCTCTATAGTTCCATGAAGCACCTCAATTTGGGTCGTATTATTCAAAGAGCAATTCTCAATACAATTTCGATAAGACCATATGTCATAATCAATGGCATCGATAGTAGCAGCCCCAAGCTTTGCGGCTAAAATAGCTAAGATTCCTGTACCACATCCATAATCTAAAACTGTTTTTTGAGTGAAATCTAATGATCGCATGTGTTGGATCATCATATGTGTGGTTTGGTGATGACCTGTTCCAAAGGACATTTCAGGTGTGATGCGAATCAAATGTTCACAAGTTGCCGGTGGTTCATGGAAATGTGCAACGATCGCACAAAAATCATCTACTATGACCATTGGGTATTGACGTTCCCATTGTTCATTCCAATTTTGATCTTTGATTAGTTCTGTGTTGAATTTTAATGAATTGACCGAGCAAAATTTGAGAATTTGTTCCTTGGTATTATTGAAATCAGGTTGCTTCATATATCCAATTAATTGGATGTCTTCTTCGAAACCTGTAAAAGGTAGCTCATAAAGTTCTTCGACTATTTTATTCCAAGATTGTTCAGGATTATTTGAAAGAACAGTACGTTCTATGGTGATCCTAATATAGATATCTGACATCAGAATAATTTAAGTTGGTTATCCCGCACAGGCTCCGTAAAAAATGAAAAAGAAACAGGAAGTATCTTTTCCAAGGCATTTCTAAAATAAATACACAATTCAGGTTCTAAAGAATGATCAGGCTGATGTGAAAAAAAATAAATGGTGTCTTGTCCCGCCTCATATAGCTTTTTTATAGTAAAAACCCAATCATCGATTCGTTCATAATCAGTAGGGTGCAGACCATTCCCAACAAAGCGTATTAAACTTGCTTTATTTGTGGCTTTCAGGTGAAGAACATCGCGTCGTCCTGCAACGTCGGTATGGAGAAGGGATACATTATATTTATGCAGTACGTTTCCTAATTTATCTACTTGCTGATTTGAATCGAACCAACTTTTATGTCGAAGTTCAATAGCCAATGGATAGGATTGGGTTGGAAATGAACGTAAAAAGAGTTCAAGCATCGGAAATGAACTACTAGTAAAATAGGGGGGGCATTGCATAAATATAACGCCCAATTTCTCTCGTAAAATAGCCATTCGATTACAAAAGGTCCTTGTTTTGATATTGTATAAACCTAGATCTTTGGAGTGGCTTATTGTTTGTGGTATTTTCGGACAAAATTGGAAACCTTCTGGAGTACTATGGTACCAAAGTTGCATGGTTTCAGCTCTTGGAATCCGATAGTGTGTCGTATTTAATTCGATTGTATTGAATTGTTTAGCATATTGTTCAAGGAATTGGCTGGGTTTTGTTCCTTTTGGATACCAATGACCCACCCAATCTTTGGATGACCATCCGGTGCAACCATAGTAAATTGTTAATGTGCTGGCAGGGGTATTTGACAAAAGGCTTGTGTCCGGGGCGGGCATTGAAAAATCTACCGTGTCTATGTTATTTAGTTTGCCAAATTCCATACATTGAGAACTAGTTGCCTCAAAATAATCAAATCCAAGTTTTTTTTCGGATGAGTGACGTTTTATTTTTATTGTTGGTCCTAACATTTGCCGGAATTGTAAATTCAACTTTTGGTTTCAGCTTTTCAATCATTTCAATGTCTATATTGACATTGCATATGGACCTTCAGTTAGTAGCAACACTTATTCCTTTAGTTTACACTGTGGCCAACATAACAGATCGGAAGAGCACACGTCTGA
>CAXQBA010000022.1:0-4553 GCA_964221885.1 Luminiphilus sp.
GATCGGAATCCATAATTCATACGATTTTTCAGAGGAAGATATTTTCTTCCTGTATGATGATACTACATTGCAATATATTAAGATTGAGGATCTGGAGATTGATCGGTTCAATGCATATCGTAGATCTGTTCAATATATTGATTTTGTATCGGAGGATGAACCAAAAGGTGTTTTGACCAAAGTAGCGACAGGTAATCAATTTTCAATTGATAGCAACTTTCAGCAAAAGCCTCTGATATCTTCAAGGTCGAATCAATTAGTTATTCTAAAGGATATTGCATCTGAATTGCAGTTGGGTAATTGGAATAAATTACAAAATTTCTATTGTTATTAGTATGGCTCAAGTACCGATTCCTGTAACGATTATTACTGGTTTTTTAGGTGCAGGTAAAACTACCTTTCTGAATAGATTGATTCAAGATAATACGACAACTCGTTTCGCAATTATCGAAAATGAATTCGGAGAGATTGGCATTGACAACGAATTGGTGATTGGATCAGATGAACAGATTTTTGAGATGAGTAATGGATGTATCTGTTGTCGTCTCAATGGTGAATTGATACAGTTTCTAGATCAATTTGTTGAAAAAGTAGATTTGATCGATCACTTAATTATTGAAACAACGGGTATAGCAGAACCTGATTCTGTTGCAGCAGCTTTTGTATCAAACCCTAACATTCAACAGACTTTTCGAATTGATAGTGTCGTCTGTTTAGTAGACGGCCAACATACGGTGCAGCATTTGACGGAACGAGAAGAGGCCAAACGACAGATCACTTTTTCGGATCTACTGCTGATTAGCAAAGTCGATCAAATACATGATAGTGAATTAGAGTCATTGAAAATAGCATTGCGCTCAATCAACCCTTTCGCATCAATAGCTCTATCAAGTAATGGACACACAGATGTAGAGATTCTACAGTTGAGTGCGTATCATAGTCACCAAGTGGAGCGATCACTACATCACATTAAAGAAGGAAAAGTTCATGCTCATGATGATATCAGTTCAGTGAGTTTGATTTTGGAAGGGGCTATTGATTTTTTAAAGTTCAAACATTGGATGAATGTTTTGTTGATGATTCAAGGAAATCACATATACCGAGTAAAAGGTATCATGCATTTTGATCAGCACGACCATAAAACAATCGTTCAATCTGTAAGGGCTAGTTGTCTCTATCAGAAGGGCGATCAATGGGGAAATGAAAAGGATCGAGTTTCCAGGATCGTATTTATAGGTAAATTTCTGAATGAGGCGATCTTTAGAAAACAATTGAATTATTGTGTTGTCAAATAAAATTAGATAGGGTGGTACAATTGGCTCAAGAGAACGATTTTCATGACATGTATGATATTTATGGTCATTATGTTAGAACTTCAACAGCTACTTTTGATATAGGAATACCTAGTTTTGATACCTTTTTAAGTAAAATGAGGTTCAATATGAAAGAAGCACCCTGCTTCGTCTATAAGGAGAACGAACAACTTAACGGTTATGCCTATGCAAGTCCATATAAGGCAAAAAGTGGTTATGACTGGACCCGTGAGTTGACGATTTACTTATCTCCTGACCATAGAGGTAAAGGGATTGGTGATCAGTTGTATTCGAATTTGATCAGATTACTGAAAGATCAAGGTTACATGAAATTGATGGCGGCCATTTCATACCCAAATCCACATAGCGAATATTTTCATGCCAAGCATGGGTTTACCCAGCAGGTTATATTTGAAAATATCGCTTATAAATTTGATAAAGCTCAGAAAGTAGCTTGGTGGTCTTTGGATATTGAACAAGATACTCCATTTAAGCCGATTGATTATGATTATGAAACTTATTGGATGAATAAGAAAAATTATGAATGATTACCCTTTGAAATCTGCATTATCAAATACAAAATTAAAGGCATATATATGTGCTATTATGGAAGCTCCTAGTTCATTGATGTTGTATGATCTAGATACAGGAGAATGGAGGATCAATAATTTTTTGAATACTGAACTCACTAGTTGGAATGTTTTGGACTCTGAATTCATCACGCAACTAGATCAACAGTTGGTACCGGATCTGATGAACGGAACGGACGTAAATCATAAAGTGTTTTCGATTCAATTTAACACTATTAAGTTGCCCAATTCAATAACGTTTTCAATCCGTTGTAAACAGTCGGAGTTATGTAAAACGATTTTGGTATTTCATGTATCATACCGTAAACCGTATACAGAACGAAGTAATGTTGAGATGTATAAGTTACGAGATAGACTTCTTCATATTCTTCTTCCTGATTTTATTGTATTGTCAGACCCCTGGTGCAATATTAAATATGCGAATAGAAGTTATTGTAGGTTTTTTGGATATGATGTAACAAAAGTAAAAGGACAAAATTATCTGCAAAACCTTTCAAGTGATCAAAAAGAAGCCTATTTGTCTCGCTTTCAGAAATTGACACCAGAACAGAATAGTATCTCAAATACACACTTAATACAGAGTGTGACAGGTGAGAAGCAATGGACTCTTTGGACTGAGATCGTTGTTTTTAACGAAAATGATGAGATGTATGAAATTCTATCTGTAGGGAGAAATGTTGAGGAATTGGTCGATTTAAGTAGGAAGAATCGTGAAAACTCGACACTATTACTCGATATTTTGACAAAAGTTTCTCATGATATAAGACCACCAATTTGTAATTTGATTGCATTGAGTGATCATTGTAATGAAATGCTAGAAGAGAAGAATCTAAGCAAGGAATGGATTCAATCTTTTACAACACTTGTTTATGAATTGGATCATTTATCCATTGAATTTAGTAACGTAATTGATAATAAAATAGACCATACATATGAACTATAGAAAATTAGGAAGATCAGGTTTAAAAGTCAGTGAATTATCATTGGGATCTTGGTTGACATTCGGAAAACAGATTGATGACAGTGTATCAGAGTCCCTAATGAAATTGGCATATGATAACGGTGTCAATTTTTTTGATAATGCAGAGATTTATGCTCGTGGTCAATCCGAATTAGTGATGGGGCGCATTCTGAAAAAAATGGGATGGCGTAGAAGTTCGTATGTCGTTTCATCAAAGGCTTTCTTTGGTGATGGTAATAAGCTTCCAAATGAGACTGGTTTATCAAGGAAACATCTTACAGAGGCCTGTCATGCTGCTCTAAAACGGTTGCAAGTAGATTATTTAGATCTGTTTTTCTGTCACCGACCAGACAAGGAAACGCCAATTTTAGAGACCGTTCGTACAATGAATACACTGATAGAGCAAGGAAAGATTCTGTATTGGGGTACCTCAGAATGGTCGACGCAAGAGATCATGGAAGCTCACGTCTGTGCTGAAAAATATCATTTGATTGGGCCTACAATGGAACAGCCTCAATATAATATGTTTCATCGTACAAAAATGGAATTGGATTTTCTGTACATTTTCAAGAATATTGGATTGGGTACCACAATATGGTCACCACTAGCCTCAGGTGTTTTAACCAATAAATATATTGGAGATCTACCTAAAAATACTCGATTGGATATGCCTGGTTTAGAGTGGCTTCGCGATTCTTCATTACAGCAAGATCGTTTGGAGAAGATCGTTTTACTGAATAATATTGCATTGGAGCTGAATACGTCGTTAGCTAAATTAGCAATTGCGTGGTGCCTGCGTAATCAAAATGTGAGTACGGTAATTCTGGGTGCATCAAAAACAAGTCAATTGGAGGAGACGCTTACATCCAGCCAAGTAGTTGATCAGCTCTCGGATAATGTCATGCATCAGATCGATGAGATATTAGGAAATAAACCAGTACAACCAGCATTCTAACTAGATATAATCGACATCAACAGGGTAGTGGTAATTCATTAAGATATGAATGGCATCGTCCACATGCATATCTTTGAAAAATACTCGGTACACGATTTCAATGATTGGTGTAGATATACCAAGTTCAGTAGTCAGACTTTTAATGGTTTCAAGTGTTTTAACTCCTTCAACCACTTCATTTTTATCTGAAAGTATATCACTCATAGCTTCACCACTAGCCAATTTGAAACCAGCTTTATAGTTTCTTGATTTTTCACTGGATGCTGTAGCAACAAGATCACCAATTCCTGCAACACCCAAAAAAGGACGTACATCGGTTCCCATTGCTTTGCCAATGTGTATCATCTCAGAGAGACCTCTTGTTATAAGAAGTGCCCAAATATTCTTTCCTAATCCTTTACCGCCTAAGATTCCGGCAGAAAGGGCAATAATATTTTTGAGTGCCCCTGCCAGTTCTGCACCTATGATATCGTGGTTACCATATACTTGAAAACGACTACTCCTAAGTACTTTTTGTCCTTCTTTTATCACTTCAGTAAATGGGCTTGCTATTAATGTAGCAGCAGGCTGTCCTTCCAAAATCTCAGAGGAAAGGTTAGGACCGGATAAACAACCAACCCTGCAAACAATCGATTCTTCTTGAATCACTTGACTCATAGTTTTAATATGTTCAATCTTGATCGGACTGTCATCGGGCTTGTTTGATAGATAGAGACCTTTTGTTCCATGAATCA
>CAXQBA010000023.1:0-2426 GCA_964221885.1 Luminiphilus sp.
CCCTACACGACGCTCTTCCGATCTGCCTCAGCAGGATTTGTAGAACCTATAAGTTCTCTGAAGTCGACAACAGCGTTATCTTTTTCAAGAATTGCTGCTACGATTGGACCTGATGTCATGAATTCTACGAGCTCACCAAAAAAAGGACGTTCTTTATGAACAGAATAGAATTGTTCAGCACTCGCTTTGGTCAATTGCGTTAACTTCATTGCAACGATTCTAAAACCCGCCTCATTGATCTGTGCAAGGATAGGACCAATGTGTCCAGCTTTCACAGCGTCAGGCTTTATCATAGTTAGTGTTTTATTCCCGGCCATTTTACGTATTTTATTGATTGAAAGAATGGCGCAAAAATAAAAAAAATAAAATGTAGGACAAACATTTTATGGTTTGATAATGCTAAAAGGATCTTTATCAAGCCCCATTTCTTCGTAAGAGTCATAAGATACTAGATCTGTTATAACAATATCTATGATCAAAGAACTATGTCGTGTTGGTAGCCAAGCTCCTGAATTTAATTGGATCCAGTCTTTGATGTGAAAGTCAACACCCCCAACTGGGAAAATACTGACCCACATCTTCCAACGAGTTGGGAACCCCTCTTTGCTCACATACCATAGATAGGTATCACCTGGTGTTTCACCGCCGTCAATATAATGAGCCATTAAACCATCTTGGTCAATGTTCAGGTCTACATAGGATAAATCTATATTTTGGTATTGAATATTCATAGGAGCACACAACCAGAATGCATCATTTATGAACTTTCGATAAGCTTTTTGAATAACTTGACCATCATCCCCAATGACAACCCCTTTTTTAACGACAATACCATCTAGTTCATTTGGTTTTAAATATACATCGAAATCAGACCAAGAAGCCCGAACATGATGTTCTTTTTTATCCCATAAATATTGAGTTCGCCCCCTGTGGGTCCAAGATACATAATGCGTACTATCCCATGCTGGCTGGTTCATCGCACCAAACATTCGTTGGACAACTTTATCACATACTGGACCGTTGTAACCCTCTGGAATAGGTTCATGATACCGAAAAAACAAGAATAGCCAGATCAATAATAAGAATCCTACTAGGGCAAAGGTAATCTTTATAGTTCTCGATAATATTTTCATTTGTAGTTAGGCCGTATCTGATTTCCGAGGGAAAAGGTTAGCAAGTATTGTAGTTATCAACAAAAAGGTGATCAATAATGATACACGACCTATCAGGTCACCATATTGTACATAGAACGTAAGTTCACTTGAAATAGATGCACTATTTGTAAGAACATCTTCTTTTTCATAATCAAGATGATCATATACATGCCCCCATGGATCAATAAAACAAGAAATACCCGTATTGGCACAACGAACGACACTGCGTCTGGTTTCAATGGCTCGGAGTCTTGATAAGTGCATATGTTGAACGTGGCCCGCCGTATTATCCCACCAACCATCGTTAGTTAAAACAAATAGAATATTCGCACCATTTTTAACAAAATCAGTGACAAAATCACCATATATCGACTCATAGCAGATCATGGGTGCAACAGATACGCCATGATTTGACGTAAATACAGACCGCATTTTTTGAGTACCTAGGCTTAAGCCCGGAGCTCCTCCCATATCCAAGATCAACCCTTTGAAAAACGGGAGATCACCGATAAAAGGCATTGACTCCGCTCCTGGTACTAGCTTAGACTTTTTGTATAACGGAATATCAACATCCTGATTGTCTGAAACCCCATCCAACAGAATAGATGCGTTATATGAATCAATATATCTACAGACCGTTCTGTCTGTATTACAATAGGTAAATAAATGATCAGGTTTTACATCATCCTCTCCATATTCTTTAAAAGCAGAAAGCCCCATTACCAATGATGTATTAGACATGGTATCTAACATAGAACGTAATGTACGAATTACGTAATGTGAATTTAATTGATCTACATTGATCCGGCTAAATGCTGTTTCGGGTATTAGAACAAAATCTGTATTTGTTGGTACCTTTTCTTTTATCAATTGAACATACTTAGCCAAATGCTCTGTTGCCGGTGTATAAAATTTTTGATAGTGAGGTTCATAATTGGGTTGAACAACACTTATCGAAATCCGCTTATCTTCAGAAATTGATTTTCTTAACACATTGAGGATAATTGATAAAGCAACGGGAAAAAAAAGTACAAATAGTGCCCATTTATGATGTAAAATGGTTTGCAGCCATGATTCTTGTCGATTCACAAGAATATGGTATACCCATACATTAAGGATCAACACCCATAATGATCCACCTAGAACACCTGAAAATTCATACCATTGAACCAACCATGGCGAATGGGCAAAACCATTTCCCAAGGTCAGCCAAGGCCAAGATAAATCCCAATTCATGTGTCCGTACTCAAAGGATAACCAGAAACCAACAAA
>CAXQBA010000024.1:0-3484 GCA_964221885.1 Luminiphilus sp.
AATTGATTTTTGATCAGAATTGGGACAAACGAGATGAATTTGAGGAGTTCAAACAAGAGTTTCAAGAAAAGTTAGGTATTGAGGATACAGCAGATGAGGGGTTTTTCATTTCAAAGCCTGCTGTGAAATAAGCAAAAGCAAAGTTCAGAGGAGTTATCCAATTAGATACTCAAATGGAGATCAAAGTCTTATCATCCATACCACAATCGGAAGGTTTTCTTGAAAGAGGTTACGAGGTAGAAAAAGGGATGAAGTATTATAAGGTTTATTTTAATAATGAAAAGTAAGATACCCATGCTACACATATCAAAATATTGGATATACATTATGTTATCGTTTCTGTCTTTTTCTGTCATGAGTCAGACAAAAGAGAAGGCAGATGATTGGAAAAGAGTTATTGATACGGATTATACATTCTCATATCCAATGGATTGGAAATTGCGACAAACAGGAGAGATGGGTACGTCTTTCATCTTATTTAGTCCAGCTGTGCATCCTGATAATTCATTTAATGAAAATATCAACCTTATCATACAAGATAATAGTGAGTTTGAGTTGAATCTAGCTCAATACATTGATATCAGTGTTAAACAGTTAACTAATTTCTATCCCGATTTAGATATGAAGTACAATCAGCGTGAGATTGGTGAAGAAGCACCCTTTCAACGAATGGTCTATTCTGGTACTTTGCAAGAAAAAAAGCTTCAGTTCCTACAGTATATATGGGTATCAACTAAAAAAGTACATATACTGACAGCTACTTGTCAAGCTAGTGACTATGTCTTAATGGCTTCTTATCTTGAAGAGATCATGCAAACATTTCGTCCAACAATAAAAAGGTAACGTCAAACATGGCTAAAGTTCAGAAAATATTTGTTTGTCATGCGTGTGGAACTACATATCAGAAGTGGCAGGGACAATGTAGTGCATGTCAGGAATGGAATACTATTGAGGAAGAGGTATTGATAAAGGAAAGTGCAAGCAAAGAAGAAAAAAAGTCATGGCGAGCTAAATCTGTTCCGCAAAAAGCAAAGCCATTAAAAATAAATGAAGTACCATTTAGCGCCCAGCAACGCATTCAAATAAAAGATTTAGAGTTGAATCGTGTCTTAGGTGGTGGTATTGTACCCGGTGTCATTGTTTTATTAGGTGGTGAACCAGGTATAGGAAAATCAACTCTCTTATTACAGATGGCTCTTGAATTTAATGGTAAAGTACTGTACATATCAGGTGAAGAAAGTGAAGAACAAATAAAAATGCGGGCTGATCGATTGGGTAGCCGAGCTGAACAATGCTATGTAATGACCGAAACATCAATCGCTCATGTATTACAACAGGCGGGTCAGTTGCAACCGGATATACTGATCATTGATTCCATTCAGACTATGATCAACCCTTTGTTAGATTCTTCTCCTGGTTCTGTATCTCAAGTTAGAGAGTGCGCCAGTGAATTTCAAAAGTTTGCTAAAGAGGTTGGTGTACCTGTTTTTTTGATAGGGCATATCAATAAAGATGGTGCCATAGCCGGTCCTAAATTATTGGAACATATTGTTGATGTAGTTCTCCAGTTTGAAGGTGATCGGAATTATACGCATCGCATTCTCCGAACCGTTAAAAATCGTTTTGGATCAACACACGAAATTGGTATATATGAGATGTTCGGTGCCGGTCTACGACAAGTCTCCAATCCATCAGAATTGTTACTCTCTCAAATGGGAGAGGGTTTGAGTGGTTCTGCAGTAGCCGCGACACTCGAGGGGATTCGACCTATGCAAATTGAGGTGCAAGCCTTAGTTTCACCGGCTGTATATAGTGCGCCTCAACGATCTTCAACGGGCTTTGATCTTCGTAGATTAGGAATGATATTGGCTGTCTTGGAGAAAAAGTGTGGTTTTCAGTTCGCAGCGAACGATGTTTTCCTAAATATAGCTGGTGGTATCAAAATACAGGACCCTGCATTAGATTTAGCAGTTGTAGCTGCACTTATCTCATCATTGGAAGATACACCCATATCCTCGGATATCTGTTTCGCAGGTGAGATTGGACTTTCTGGTGAAATCCGATCCGTTCAACGTATCGAGCAACGTATCAGCGAGGCGGCTCGGTTAGGCTTTAAACAGATTTTTATTTCACGATTCAATGCAAAAAAAATGCAGAAGAATGATCACGAAATCAACATAGTTCCTCTTGAAAAAATAGTTGATGTCTATGATCAGCTGTTTCAATAACCTATTGCATTAAATATAATTTAGCACAGCCTATCGCATCTGAAAGAGCATGGTGATGATTCAGTTCAATACCTTTCCGAGCGCAACAGGCATTTAATGATGCTGGTTTATAACCTAGGCTTCGATAAAGTCGGCAGGTACATTCCCAGCGTTTTGGTAAGTTATGGTCATCATAATCCAACCCATAATAGGCCATACTGCCTTTTAAGACATTCCGATCGAATGATTCATTATGAGCTACAATCGTTCGTCCTTCTAATCGATTATAAATCTCTGGGAAAAGGAATTCAAAATCACACTCATCCTCTGTATCGCGCGGGTGAATACCATGCACTTGTATGTTTCCCCAAAAATATTGA
Source organism: Luminiphilus sp. (assembly GCA_964221885.1). GTDB lineage: Bacteria > Bacteroidota > Bacteroidia > Chitinophagales > Saprospiraceae > Aureispira. The sequence continues at coordinate 2,588 of CAXQBA010000024.1, forward strand.
TTCATAGGTGGGCGAATCAATGTATAATATTCATCAATGATTTGACTATTCTCAACTGTTACGATACCAACTGCACAAGCTGATGATCGTTTATTAGTTGCTGTTTCAAAATCGATGGCTACAAAATCCATAAGATTAATGTTGTTTTGAACGATATCAGTACATGGTTTCTGGATCAATATCAATAATCACTCGAACAGCAGAAAGTCCTTTTTGTTGTTTTAATAATTGGAGGGTGGATTTGATATGTTCTTTTACACGTTGAGACTGAGATGATCGTTTATCTATTTTTATTAAAATATTCTGCAGAAAATTATTTTTTACTTTTGATATAAGTGGTGTTGAAGGTCCAAGAACTCCATCAACGCGAAGCTGAGTTAATGATTGTACAATAAACCGAGCTGCCTCTTGGGCGATCTCTCTCTTTTTATGGCGAACTTGAAGTTGGATGAGTCGTGAGAAAGGTGGGTATTCAAATTGTTTGCGCTCGTCTAACTCATTTTGGATAAAGGATTCATATTTACCCATGGTGATATGACCTAGAATAGGATGGTCCGTTTGATTGGATTGTATGATAACAAGTCCCGAATCATCTTTTCGTCCAGCACGTCCACTTACCTGAGATAGCACCTGAAATGCTTTCTCTCCAGCATTATAATCAGGGAAAAACAAGAGTTGATCAGCATTAAGAACTCCAACCAATTGTACATGTTCAAAATCGAGTCCTTTTGTGACCATTTGGGTTCCCACCAATATATCCATTTCTTTATTAGCAAAAGATGTTATGATGGACTGCAGTTTATTTTTGCCACTAGCTGTATCTTGGTCTAATCTACCCACTTTTACATCGGGTAATAATAGATGTAATTCCTCCTCTATCTTTTCAGTACCAAAACC
>CAXQBA010000025.1:0-3303 GCA_964221885.1 Luminiphilus sp.
CTTAACTGCTTCACCTGACTTCTCATCAGCCACTCCAACAGCCGCAACTTCAAGAACCTTATCATGTCCAGCAACAACCTCTTCGATCTCATTAGGATATACATTAAATCCAGATACTAAGATCATGTCTTTCAAACGATCAACAATTTTTAAATAGCCGTCTTCTTGAATAATACCTACATCACCTGTTCGTAACCAGCCATCTTCAGTAATTGTTTTAGCTGTTTCATCAGGTCGCTCATAGTAACCTTTCATTACCTGTGGACCTTTCACTTGGATCTCACCCTCACCTTCTTTTGGACCTTTCACTTTTCCATCTTCGCCCATGATACGAACATCCGTAGAAGGTACAGGCATTCCAATTGTACCTACTTGTACTGCATCAGAGTTTCCAACTGGATTAGCAGAGACAACTGGAGAAGCCTCAGTCATTCCATATCCTTCGATCAGGTCGTTACCGGTAACTTTTTTCCACTCTTCCGCAACAGGACCTTGAATAGCCATAGCACCTCCAATGACAAATTTCAAACCAGAGAAATCTAGAGCTCTGAAATCTTGGTTGTTCAATAAGGCATTAAATAGGGTATTCACACCACTCATTAAACTAGGCTTTGTTTCATCTATTACATGTACAAGACCAGGAATATCTCTTGGGTTAGGTACTAAAACATTCAACGCACCATAACTTGACATACACAGACAGTTTACTGTGAATGAAAAAATGTGATACATAGGTAATGGTGTAAGCATTACTTCGGCACCGTCTTTCATACCAGCACCGGCTAACCAAGATCGCATCTGAGCCATATTACTAAGTAGATTACGATTTGTTAGCATAGCTCCTTTAGCAACACCCGTTGTTCCACCAGTGTATTGTATACAAACCATATCATCCATACCACTTTCATGACGTTGTACTTTTTTCCCAGCTCCCATTTTAAGAGCATTACCAAATACTACCTCATTAGGAATCGAATAAGCAGGAATATCTTTTTTGACTTTACGTAAAATAAAGTTAACGAACATACCTTTTAGTCCTCCCAACATTCCACCTACACTTGTTGTGATAACGTGTTTAACAGGAGTCTTTTTCAATACTTTTTGAAGCTCAGAAGCAAATTTATCGAAGATAACTACTGCCTTTACACCTGCATCATTAAACTGATGTTCGATCTCACGTGCTGTGTATAATGGATTTGTATTAACCACAATCAATCCTGCTCTCATAATTCCAAATAAAGCGATTGGATACTGAACGATATTCGGCATCATGATCGCAACTCTGTCGCCTTTTTGAAGACCGAGTGATTGAAGGTAGGCAGCTAGTTGATCTGCCTTCTGATCTACTTCAGCATACGTCAAAGTTGCTTGCATGCCTTTCTTTGGGATACATGTGTATGCATCTGAACCACTGAATTTTTTAAGGTTTTGATCGATAAAACCGATCAGACTGTCGTATTGGCTGATGTCAAAATCAGATGGTACACCATCGGGATAATTCTTAAGCCAAATTCTTTCTTGTACGTTCTCCATTTTTAATTTATTTCGTTTAAAGAGACTGATGATTGATAATTATAATTATTGCCACAAATATAACAATTTGAAGCGTAAAAAATGACAATACATTATTAATTTCCTAATGCCTTGAGGTACTTTTTAGCTAGTTGATCATTTGGCTGCGATCGTAAGACTATTTGAAAGTCTTGTTTAGCTTCATTAAAGCGTTTTAACTCAAAATAAGATATACCACGATTTCGATAGGCTATGAGTGATCTACTTGGTGCAAATTGAATAGCATTAGAATAATCAGAGATGGCTTTAGGGTGATCACGTAAAATCGAATAGGTGATGCCTCGATTTAGGTACACAGTACCATTATTTGGTGCAATCTGTAGAGCTTTAGAGTAATATTCAAGTGCCTTGTCGAATTCTTGTCGCATTCCATAAGTGTTTCCTAATCCTTCAAATACAGCAATTCGTTTTGTTCCCAAACGTTCAGCAATAGTAAAATCTTCGAATGCTTTTTGAAGATATTGATCTGCCTTAACTTTGTCTGGAGATTTGTGTGTGTGAAAGTCGGCCATTTTACCATAAAATGAGCCTCGTACACTTAATGCCTGTTCCATGTTGGCATGAATTTGTCCATTCTGATCCGTATTATTCATAATTACGTTCGTCCATAGTGATTCACTATCAATCCAAGTTTCTATCTGCTTTTTACTGAGAATACTGAGCGGAATAGATAAAACAAGTAACCCTGCCAATACATAGTTTTGAATAGGTGACGGCAGAATTCGATGTAATCCGTAAAAAATTAAAAACAGTATACCAATATATGGGATATAACTATATCTATCAGCAGCTATAACAACACCTACAGAAACAAACTGTAAGACCAGTGCAATCGTAACAAAATAAAAAGCTAGACTGAAGAATAATAGCTTGAATCGTTCTGAAAAATAGGTAGATAAGCCAACAACCAGAAAAAATAACCATGGTACCACCATATAAATAAAACTACTATCATATTCTTCTTGGGTAGGATAGGGGTAAAAAGTACTTAACGATGTAGGTATAAATAGCTTGAAAATGTAAAAAAAGAAGCCAAAACTAGCAAATTGAAACCGCTGCCAAAGTGAAAAGGTGTCAAATTCATTGATAGCTTTTGCTGTATCCGATTGAATATCAAACCAACCCATAAAATTCTCTCCAGATTGAACTTGGATAGCTATTAGACCAAAAAATAAAGAAATAGCAAAGAGTGGAATAAGTGGTCGAAGAAGTGGTCCATTAAATACTTTTTTTCTAATAAAAGCAAAGAAACCTTTCTCATCAGATAACCAATATGAAATCAATAACAGAGTAAGTGGAAGTACAACGGCCATTGCTTTTGACAAGCAGGATAATACAAAAAACACCAACAGAGTAATGTACGTTAATGCTTTTGGTTTTTGCTCATATCGAATGTAGGTTAAACACGATAAGAGGAAAAAGAACGTATACAAGACATCTTTACGTTCTGATACCCATGCCACTGATTCGACGTGCATCGGATGAACAGCAAAAAAAAGGGCAACTCCTACAGAGACCAAGATATTCGAATAACTTAAACGATAGATCAAGAGGAAGACTAAGCAGGCATTCAAAATGTGTAAAATAATATTCCAAAGAATAAAAGGACGTGCCGATATTCCATTAAAACAAGATGGACAAACATTATTATTCCATCGCATTGTAAGTATGGTTAATGGATGAAAATTCAGTGAGATCGGACGTTTGAGATCGGAAGAGCACACGTCTGAA
>CAXQBA010000026.1:0-2661 GCA_964221885.1 Luminiphilus sp.
GAATATACTTCCTTTTTTATGGCAGAAAATAGTTTAATTAAAAGTCTATTTCTTCTAAGATGTCCTAGATGTCGATCAGGTTCATTATTCAGATCAAGACTAATAGAAAAAGGAGGGATCTATAATATGAATCAACAATGCTCAAAATGTGATCAAGATTTTGAAATTGAACCAGGCTTCTATTGGGGTGCAATGTATATGGGCTATGCATTGAGTTCTGGTTATTTTCTGATCGCTACCACATTACTATACATATATACTTCTATGTCTTTATATGCCTGTTTTGGAATATCTATTACAGTAGGTCTGTTAGGGCTACCCTATGTAGCTCGATTATCTCGATCGATTTGGATTCATATTTTTGTTCGGTTTAGGAAATAAAAAAAGGAGTGATGTTTCATCACTCCTTTTTTTGATATTTAAAATTGTGCTGAACGACATCCAGCTTTTTTCTTACGTCGTTTTCTGAAACTCACTAAGCCATTATCAAGAAAATTGTAGGAGATCGTCAATTGTGTAAATAAATAAAAATCATTCAATTTATCACCTCTGACTAAAGTACCACCTCGAGCATTGATATAGCTATTGTAATTTTGCACGGCAGCCAGGTCATTCGCATCAGAAATTGATGTTGGCTCCATAGCTAATAGCGGGGTAATATAATTCAGATATTCACTAAGCGACATCCCCTGTATGTGTGCAAGATCGGCACCCGTATTCGGATCGGATAATATGGCATTGTAAATAAATTCATACGAACGATCTGCCAATAATTCCTGCGTCGATTTATCGCCAAACTCACCAGAACGGTAGGCTGTTTCATCGTAAAGAGTTTCGCCAGATAAGGCATCGATTGGATAAGTCTGCCCAACATCATCCAAATAATCGGTGAATGTAGCCCGTAGACCTACTTCGAATCCCAGATTAATATGACTATTGATAGCGAACTTGATACCAAGTCCCATAGGAATTGATACTTGTGTTCTCGAATAGGGTTTACGATTCGATAATGTTGCTGTTCCTTGTCCTTCCGTATTTAATTCTGATAGATCGACAAGCTGACCATCTAGATTTGGATCAAAATGAGCCGTCTGTGGATTGAAATTAAAGACGCTTATACCTATGAACGCATAGGGTGAAAACATTTTATCATGTCCTCGGGGTTGATACCCCATTAAATTTGCTTCCACGATGACAGAACCTTCGAATAAATGAGAATTGAAATCGAGATTGCGAATTCGGTTTCGTAATTCAGGTGAATCTGCATCATTGCCCGAGATGGTTCCTAAGGCAAATTGACCTCTGAAACTCAAGAATTTTCCAATGTTGTATCGCATGAATAGTGAACCAGCGAAATGCATATGTTTGAAATCAACGATCGAATTGGTTAATTCACCGGAGTAATTCATAACACCACCACCGATACCTGCTTCAAAATATTTATGCCCCCAATTGAATTGAGCATAGGATTGTGAATAAAAGATCAACAAAGAAAGAAATAGTAGATGTTTCATCGAAGGTATTTTTGGAATTTGCTACAAATATAAGGAAATCTGTGCATTTATTGAAAAAAAAGGGCTTCTGTTACCGCTGTACCTCTATTGTGTCACGATGATATGAAAGAGCCGTAAAAATACCATATCCCCCTGTTATATTACTAATTACAACAGCAGGTTGCGCAAAGGGACTTCCATTTGCTTGAATGGCATCACGAGTAATCTCTAAATAATCGTGAAATAACTTGTCAATGGTGTATATCGTTCCTATCAGAGTGTCCCCTTCCTCATAACGGAAATTCGTGCCAACTATCAATTCATTAGTTGTAGTTACCGACTTATCGTCCAGAACAATATCAAATTGTGGATTTCTAGCTACTGGCAAACTGAATGCACCTTGACCTTGACGCTTGGTTAATGAACGTTTGTGAAGTGTATATCGAAAATAATCAGTGGTGGTTGGATCATCAACCAATCCCATCAAACAATATGCTTTGTCTTCGTCATTGAATTGAGTCTCAAAAATATCAATGGTTTTTGCTTCTTTAAAACGAGCTGTTGCGGTTACAAACCTATCAGTCGACGGATGATGGATTTCAAGCGTAAAATCGTCCGATGAAGTCGAGGGACATAAGGTATTGGAGCCATAGTTGAAAAAACGCGTAGAATCAGGACTCAAGAAAGGTATAAACCCATACGGAATAATATCGTTTGGATCACAATTGTCATTGAAGTAAAAACATTCATTCAATGTGTCTACAGTGTTACCGTGTTTAATGACAACCACAGCGTCTCGAACAAATGGACATGCATCCATATCATCAAAATAACTTTTAGTTTCTGTCAAAAGATCTAGATACTGTTGTCCCTTTTAAAGATAACACTCTACAATATGTTTATTCTCAACAGGAGGTAACTCGATCTCTACAACCTGTTCGAAATCGTCACAGGAAAGACAAATTAAAATGAGTAATATGTTAACAATCCATTTCATAAAATTTACCATTTAAAATTCCATGTAATACTAGGAATAACTGGGAATAAAGAAACAACTTTAGCTTCCAATTTTTCCGGTACTTGATTCGCTGAATTACCATCCGCATACACAGCATCGATATACATAAAGAATGGGTTTCGTCTATTGTAGACATTATATACACTGAAG
>CAXQBA010000027.1:0-6220 GCA_964221885.1 Luminiphilus sp.
CACGACGCGTGGTGATATGGTGTTTGGAATGAATCTCGAGCTATGGAGGTCCAATATACACCGTTCTTGGACATGCCCCTATCGCGTAGTAATCCGAGCGACGTAGTCGAGAGAGCTCTACTCAGAAATTCCCAAAAAAACGCGCGTATGTCCCGTCGTTATACATGGGCGTACATTATGGGGTCGAAAAAAGTAATTTATTACTAATAAAATAGATCGCGATTGTTAGTAAAATCATTAGCGATTTGTTATCCCGTCGTGTATTCAATATTAGGCTTAATTGCCAAAAAAATTACACGTGTTTTGTATAATTCCCACGTAGTTGCGAAGGTATTTGCGAAGACCAAGATTTTTACACTGTGTAAAAAGTTTGGTTTTGTGAAGACCAAGATTTTTACACCGTGTAAAAAGTTTGGTTTTGTAAAGAGCAAGATTTTTACACAGTGTAAAAAGTTTGGTTATGTATATACCAACCTTTCCACATTTCAGAGATTCTTGATCAAAGTCTATGAGATTGTCGCCGTTAGTGTATCTGGAATCAAAGAATATTAAACAGACTTGAACAAATCACCATTACCATACCACGCAGAGTGTGTTGTAGTGAACTCATAGGCAAATTACCCCCATATTTTGCAACAATCGACCCAACTCTTACCAGAGGTAAGGGAGCCTTGCCACTAGGACTCTGCTTTTTCTGGTGGGCCCCGAAAGGGTATACCGGATCACACACACTCTTCCGTATAGCTAGTGGATGTGAGTCTTTTGTTATTGATTCTTTTGATTTTTTAGACGTTTTTGTAGGCGTGTTCTCTCTCTTAAAAATGTAGCTTGAAGCTTTTTTGCTCGTTTGAAGAAAAGTTTGAGTTCTTCTGATGGTTCGAAAGATTTGTTCAATGATATTGGCTGAAAGAGGTATAAGCCGTTGTGTGTTCGCACTCTCGACAAAACGACATATTCCCAATTTTTGAAGAGACCTCCTGATGGCCATGATGTGATAATGACGATATCCTTTGACATTCCTTGTAGTTTATGTCCTGTGGTAGCATCGTTGGCGTTTATAGGCAATTGAATCATCTTGCAACGGAAGTTGTCTGGTGTCAGTGCTATTGGATGGATGTGTACACTTACTTGAACAGTGTCTAGTCTTGGCTCAAGCTTGAATCGTTGGTGTGCTAATTGTCTGTTGTGAGAATCTTTGAGAATTGCTATTTCCCGTTCGAGTGGTAGTTTGTTTTTATTTCTTCCACTTGACAGACGTGATTGGATTTGCTCAATTTTGATTTCGATGTCAGTCAGCGATCGAGGCTTAGGGTGATGTTCACATTCTATCCATTCGACGTCAGTAGCACATACCGTCCATACTTTCTTGCCATAATAATTTTTCCATCTGTATGACGATTGTTGTTCTTTCAATTTTATTCCGACCACACGACAAGGTGTTCCGTTCCCTCTGGAAACCTTTTTGTTAAGATTTTCGTTTCCAATTGTACAAATGACATGTGCACCAACATATAGACATAGTGCTGGGTCCACGTGCTTAGTTCCTGCGCTAACATTTGCATCACCACAAGTTGTTAAAATTCGATGTCGTAGCATTCCACGAATTTTCTTGCCAAAATGTTTTGATGTTTTAGGAGCTGCTGATAACATTTCAGCTTCGATTATAATAGTATGGCTAGGCGGATCATCAATGTCATCGATCGATGGATGTGTTTGTTCAATATGATCTTTGAAGTTACCTGCAGTAATGGAGTTTCTTTCCTTGTTATAAGGAGTGGCATAAACCACATCCTTAATACCAAACTCTTCTGCTTTGGGTAGAGTAAAGCCTTCATTTGTGACGACTCTTGTGTTAAGCCATATTCTATCCTTTCGAGATATATCTTTCATCCACATTTTTTTCAACAATTTACCATATTGAGGATCATCCTTGAAACGATGTTTGTTCTCTAAAATGACAACTGCATTTAACTTTTGTTCCCAGTCTATACTTGCGTCTCGTGAAAAAAGAAGTTGTTGTGGTTTGGCTTTAGACGGTTCCAATTGCCTGAAATCACCCGAGAAAATGATGGAGAAACCACCAAACGGTTTATTTCTTTGTCCGATGACCTGGAGGTTTTCTTCCAGTCTTCGCATGTCGGTAGATTTCATGAATGATATTTCATCGATTATTAGAATGCGTACTCCATGCCAGGCCATAACATCTAGATCGTCGAGAGCTTTTCTCTTATTCAAATACGCCGTCTTGCATATTGTCATACCACCAAAAGTGGAAGCTGCAGATCCTGTATATGCAGTGAACAAAAATCTATTGTCTTGCCAGACAACACCAACAGCTTTACAAAACTCGAAACAAAAACGCTCGGCCGTTTTCACTGCCGTAGTTTTTCCGGCACCAGCAGGACCTGTAAGAAACATTAATAGTTGTTTTTTTCCACCAAGTGATTTTAGGTGTTGTGTAACTTTTCGAACTCGGTGGTCTGAATTAGTAGAGTTGTTGCCAGAAATGTCGCAAAAGTATCTACCAAGTGTGGTTGAGCTGTCTCGTCCGTCATCAACAAGACTCAGTAAGAATGTTGAGCATATAGTCTCGTATACAATCAACTGTTTTTTATCTAAAACTGTTTTTTCCTTTTGGGCAATATCCTCGATAAAATCTGACATTGTTGGTATTTTTGTTTCGGATGAAGATGTACAGTCGTCGATGTCTTTATCAGTGTATTTCAGGTTACCCTCAGGGAGTGTATGTTGAATATATTGAAGCATCATTCGATATGATCTAGTGTTTGTTCGTGAAAGTTCGCTTAGATCAGTAGATTGGTTAATATAATCTGTGTCTCTAAACGAAGTTCGCAGTATAGTTTCTTTCGACTGTAGTCTTGCATTTATAAAATGAGTGTCATCAAATGGAGTCCTTTTTAATATCTCGTTGTGGTTTCTTTCGTTGTCGTGTCTTAATTCTGTTTCGTCATACTCGTCACTGACGACAGAGTTATTATTTAAGTCGTATGAGACCAAAATTAAAACAATGTGTATAAATTTTGGCAAGAACATGGGAAATAGAACTTACTCATATACTGCTGCAATTTCTGATACGTCAGGTATATTGGCAGAGTCTGAATCTGGATTTGATTCGCCTTTCTTTGTTGATGTTTTTTTACAATTTGTTTCTAATGATACTGGATCACGTGCTCTTTTTAATTCTTTTTCCATAGTTCTCCTATCTTGCATATTTTGTAGTATATCGAAACCCTTCGGCCAAAAGGTGGTAGTCTGGTTGGTGTTATGTAATGACAATTCATATTCAAATTTCTTCCAGTAACTATTATCCAATGTTAAATCTGATAATGTCCGAAATGGATAGAACATTAATAGAGCCATTTTTGCGTAGTCCTCTCTTGACTTATAAACTTGGTCTTCTTCATTGTCGATATTTATTCCAAGTCTCAAATCTTCTACAGAGCAAAGTTTTCCTTCAGGTAAGGATATTTTTGGAATTGCCTCATGTTCTAGTTCAATCAAATGTGAAAATTTATACCCTGGATGTGAGTTTTTGAAAGGATGACGAATTCCATTCGATATTGATGTGCCGTTGTTGAAATAGTATGTGTCCTCAGTATCATCATATTCGTCGTCATTGCAATCATCGACATCATCACCATCGTCATCATCAAGATCATTGTTGTTGGTTTCGAGTACATTCATTTGTTTAAAGGAGAGATATTTTTTCTTATATTTCATACACATTTCGTAGGAACACATATTCTCGATACCGTTTTCCTCGGGCCTGTGTAGATAGTCATCCGCAAGTGAATCTCGCCATACGTGACGTTTCTTTTTGTGTCTGTTCACACGAAGACGAAAATCTACTGGTTCACCTTCTAGTTGTGCTTCGAGTTGTCCTATCAACAGGTCAGAAAAATTATGAGAAAATTTAAATCTCGTACCTTTTTGGGAGATCAATAAATGGGCCATTGTTGAGCTAAGAGTGTGTCTTGACGTCGCGGCATTCATCCCACCAAGCATTCTACATAAACCTTCTACGAAATCACTATCGGAATATGATTCATCCAATAGACCATTTCTTTCTTCGTCTTGGATTCTTAGCAATCGCCTAATAATTGTTTGTGAAACACGCCGAACACGTTCCGAATCTTCCTCCTGAGTTGATTTCAAGTTGTATAATGTAGTGTAATACGTATGGAAGGGATCTCCGATCTGTACATTTGTATTACAATTTAAAACATTGGTCAATGTATCATTGTGAACGTTGATATATTGGCATCCAACAGGGCGTTTAGGGATCACCATCCAAGGTGCAATTCTTCTTGGATTGTGAAATAAGCTATGCCAGAGGACATCGTTTTCCCCTTTCGGGCCTCTATCTTCGTGAATGTAGGTACTCGAGCAGCTTGGGAATGGGAATAGAAATCGACATTCGGTTCCTTTCTTGAAACACGACTTACGGTGTGTATGTTCGTGTACATTATATCGAAGATTCAATGCTAATTGACGTAAATCTTCGTTTCCCCAAACATCATCATATAGTTCATTCGAACCACCGAGCATATGATAGGAGTGTGTATAAGCCGCAATGTCCAAACGTTCAGGCATCGGTGGCATGTTAGTAACGAAGTGTTTGTCGTATATGCCACTTGTGGATTGGATTGCTTGATTCTTTAAACTCTTCAATGTATAATTAGCCAAGTCTGTTGTTGCCGCTTTTACATTAGCCCCTTTTTTCTTTAAGACACATCCTCCAATATCTTTATTCAATTCTTCGTGACGTGCGTCACGTAGAACTTGTGATGATGCGTCTTCCAATAATTTCTCTGCTTCGACGTCAGAGTTATTAGGACCAGGTACCAAAAGTTGAGTACCATAACTAGCAGACATAACTTTGTCAACATAATCTTGTAGTTGAGCTCTTGCTCTAGTACGGACATCAATGTCAGGATCAAACAATGAATTTCGGAATTTAGAATCAAATTCCTTCACCCATAGTTGAATATGTTGATGTAAAGTTTTCCTTCCTTGTTCTTCATCAGCAGGTGCGAAAGCAACGGTAGTTCCGAATATACCCACACCTTTCGATTTTTGTTTTTCGATATCCCATTGAAATAGAGATTCAACAAGGATATTAATTAAACTTTGATACATCAAAGAACATGCACCAGGATACTTTCGTCTTGTTTTTTGACGCATAACAAAATCTGCGATACAATCTTCGTCAGGGATTGTCGGTGAAGGCAATCGACATTCACCGTTAGAACAGTCACTGTATGATTTCTAATAAAATGAAAAGCTTTAGTACATTGGAAAGTTAACAATGAAGAAGCAATTAATTCGAATGAATATACTCACTCTTTTTGAAAGTAGTGTTGTTTCGGGTTTGTCGGCTGTTGCGAATAATCGCACCCGAAAACTACATTCGTCATCGGGTGTTATCGTAATAAAAACACTATTTAGACCAAAATAATCTTGCATGGCGAAACAATTTCTTCTGGCTGTTTGGGCAGCTTCTGGAGTATGCCCCATAACTCTGCAAGATGTCGAAATGCTCTTGAAAAGCTGTTTCAATAATGGATCACTCCGATGATTGTTCTCGTCAATGGCTGATTTGAAATCATCGATTGTTAATTGTGAGATTTTTTCACCGATTGATTGTCCAGCGATATTTCCTCTGCAAGTCATAACGCCGCTTTTGTATGATAATTGACGAGCATACATATGATGTAATACTAATATTACATCACCTCTCATGAACTGTCTCATGGCCAGGCGCATATAACGTCGAAGACATGCTTCAAATGACACTTGGATAGGCCTTTTTTGTTTCGGAATGCCTGTGCCAAAAGGAAACGCAAAAGGAAGAAGATTTTCGACTTCTATTTCTTTTGCGTATTTACCTCCATAAACGAGTAGTTTTGGGCTCGAATCATTTAACATTGCAATTTTGAACGAACGTTCACTTTCATACACAGACGTGTTTGATCGTGGATCTTGTGCAGATGAAAAGAAATATGAAGCACCTTCAAATCTATCTTCTACATTAGGATTTCTCGAAGCTTCAGTGTTGTTAGTTGTTTTTTCATCTTGGATTATGACGGGCTGCTGTGGACATTCTTCTGGTATTGTCATTTGTTGAAAACCAGGGTGTCCAGAGTGTTCTATGAACCATTTCGTGAGCTCTTTGTGTGTATTTAAATCAACCTTACAC
>CAXQBA010000028.1:0-5807 GCA_964221885.1 Luminiphilus sp.
TAACCAAAAGAACCTCTGAAATTAAGGTCTTCTCCTCTATCGAAATCATCGCCTTGTAAAGCCATGGTTGATCCCGGGGTGAATTGAGCACCAAATTTAAATCCTTGCTGTGCATAGGCAGTTCCAGCAACAGTCAAGGCGATCATAAAGATAAATAACGTTTTCATATATTGTCTTTTTTGTAGTTAAGCACACCAAATCTAAAAATATTTTTCGGTAAATAAATTGAGATGATTTCTTTTTTAAGGCACTGCATACATTTTAACAGATTTTTGCGTTCAGAAAATGAAATAAAATGCAAAGTTTTAGTTTAAATGACTTTAAAAATTGGTAGTTTTAATACATTGATACATACAATAATTTAAATCAAATATGCGCTTTTCCAACCTGCTTTCCTTCTTTTCGCTCCTACTCATTCTATCCAGCTGTTCCAGTAAAATTGAAAAAATACCTTACAATTCTGCATTCAATGCATATTTAGCTGGTTTTACCAATGGTGAGATCTCGTCTCACTCGAATATGGTGATCCATTTTGCTAACGATATCGATAGTGCCAAACAAGCAGCTTTGACACCCGAGCATTTTAAAACTAATCCCTCATTTGAAGGAGATGTCGTTTGGACAAGTGATCATACAGTTGAATTCATTCCTAAAGATCCTTTGAACTCTGGTGAAATCTATGAAGTATCATTTGATTTGAGTAGTCTTTTCGATGATCTTCCTGAAGATATTTCTGTTTTTACATTTCAATGTAAAACCAAAGATCAATATATTCGACTGCAGCACATGTCGAATACTATTAAGTATATAGACAACAAAAAACATGTCGTTTCCGCTTGTAAAATGATCATCAATGATATCGCTGACGTTGATGAGCTTAAAAAGACATTTTCAGCATCTTTTGACGGAAATTCATATGATCTGATCTGGGAAAAGAGAAGTGGCAAGCAATTTACCATCAAGACACCTCCGATTCTAATGATGGATAAGGCTGAAGCATTGATATTCAATTGGGATGGACGAGTGATCGGAGCAAAAGAAAAAGGTTCTTTGTCTGTTAAAATACCTTCCAAAAAATCATTTTTCATTACCAATGTGAGTTCTACATATGATCCTGAACAAACCGTTGTCATTGAATTCAGTGATCTTTTAGACCCTAATCAACGGCTTGATGGATTGATTACGATGGAAAACGTAAGTTATCAGACGGCCATTGAAAATAACAGACTGAAAATTTTTATCGATGGTAAATACAATGGTATGAAATCCTTGCAGATTGATAAAAACATCAAAAGTCAATCTAAAAAGTCCCTTGCTGAAAACCACCAAACAGATATCATGTTAAGCGATGCAAAACCCTCAGTAATGTGGGTAAATAAGGGGAATATTCTACCTAATGCTGAATCGATGCCCCTACTCTTTAAATCGATCAACTTGACAGCTGTTGATATTCGTGTCATTAAAATATCCTCAAAATCGGTACTCCAATTCTTTCAGGTAAATAATTATAATTCCAACAAAGAACTTAAACGAGTCGGAAAAGTCGTTGCCAATAAACGTATCGACTTTGATCAATCACAGGGTTTAGAACTTTCTGATTGGACGGTTCATTCGATTGATCTATCATCTATTTTCGATGCTGAACCTGGTGCTATCTATGAAATAGCTTTGGGTTTCAGAAAATCATACTCTTTATTCAACTGTGATGCAGAGGATATAACACAGAAGGATATCGAAATGCTTGATTTACCAAAAAAATGGGATCAACCCAATTACGAATATAGCTATTGGGACTACTACGAGTCCGATTACCGATATGGTGATCGAGAAGATCCTTGTTCCAGATACTATTACAACCCATCTAGAGCCCTTAAAAAGAATGTGATCGCCTCAAACATTGGCCTAACAGCTAAGAATGGAGATAATGGTCTGATGGTATTCGCTACAGATCTGAAGACAGCAGAACCATTAGCTGGAGTAACGATTGACATATATGACTATCATCAGGATAAACTAGCCACCATTAAAACAGATGGTGATGGAATGGCCACCGGTAAATTAGAAAAAAATCCTTTTTTCATGATCGCTAGTAACGGGGATCAACGTGGCTATTTACGTACGGATGATGGAAATGCACTTAGCATGAGTCGATTCGATGTAGGAGGTAATAATTACGAGGATGGCATCAAAGGGTTTATATACGCTGAGAGAGGGGTTTGGCGACCAGGTGATCAGATTTATTTAAATTTCATTCTTCAAGATCAAGAAAATAATTTACCTGAAGACCATCCAATTATCATGACGCTGACAGACTCAAGAGGTCAATTGGTTGTACGTAAACAGCAACAGCAGCATGTTGGCAATATTTATGATTTTGCATGCAAGACCAGTCAAGATGCCCCTACTGGCAACTACACGGCACGCATTGATGTTGGTGCTGCTTCATTTACCAAAGTCATACGGATCGAAACGATCAAACCCAACCGAATGAAGATGGCATTGGAATTCAAATCTGATGTACTTGCTAAAAAAGATAATCCACATAAAATAAAACTTAAAGCATCATGGTTACATGGTGCACCTGCCAGCAAAGCAAAAGCTAATGTCAAATATACGATTCGCTCTAAAGACCTAACCTTTGACAATCATCCGGGTTTTCATTTTACCAATAGTGGCCGATCGATTACCTCTTACTCTCAAACAGCCTTTTCAGGAACATTGAATAAAGAGGGTGAAGTTACATTTGATCAGTCTTTTCAATCCAACCAACCTGTACCAGGACTAATGGAAGTGAATTTTGGTCTTCAAGTATTCGAACCTAGTGGGGACTTTTCAATTGGTACTGATCAAATTGACTATCATCCTTATAATCGCTATGTTGGCTTACGTCTACCGAAGGGAGATGCCGCACGTGACATGTTACTAACAGATCAGGATCACACGGTTGAATTTGTCGCAGTCGATACAGATGGTAAACTTATCGATATGGATCAAGCTCGAGTAAAAGTGTATAAACTCAGCTGGAAATGGTGGTTTGATAATGAAAAGGATCAAGTACCCAATTATCGTGGTCGTATAAATGGTTCTCTCATCAAGTCTGAAAAGATCAATTTTAGAAATGGTAAGGCCAAATGGAAACTTCGTGTCAATTATCCAGAATGGGGACGATATTTTGTAATGATTGAAGATGGTAAAACAGGTCACAGTGCTGGAAAAATAGTATATATTGATTGGCCAGGTTGGGCCGGACGATCGACAGATAGTGATCCAGAGGGAGCAGCAGCCCTTCACTTCAATTCGGATAAGAAAACCTACAATGTTGGTGAGGATATTGAGTTGAATATTCCTTGCTCATTTGATGGCCGTGTTCTATTGACCATCGAAAGTCATTCCAAAGTACTTAGTGCTACATGGTTGAATGCTTCTGAAGGTCAGATCAAACATTCGTTAAAAGCCACAGCAAATATGGCCCCCAATGCATATGCCTGTGTTACTATGATACAACCACACGGACAGACGACCAACGATCTACCCATGCGTATGTATGGTGCTATTCCCCTATTTGTTGAAGATCCACAAACACGTATACAACCGTCCATAGAAATGGCTTCGTCGATTCGTCCCGGTGAACGCTTCGACGTTACGGTTAGTGAAGAAGGAAATGGACCTATGGCTTACACTATTTCAATTGTAGATGAAGGACTATTAGGACTTACTAATTTCAAAACACCTTCCCCATGGTCAACATTTTTCCAACGAATGTCCCTAGCAGTCAAAACATGGGATCTGTACAACTATGTTTTAGGTGCTTTTGGCGGAGAAGTCAACTCATTATTGAGTATTGGTGGTGGCGGTGGAAATAAGAAGAAGGATGCTAAGAAGAATAAGGATCGATTCAAACCTGTCGTCTTGCATGCGGGACCTTTTCAATTGAAAAAAGGAGCAAAAAATAAACACTCATTCACAATGCCTAACTATTTTGGAGAGGTACGAGTCATGGTGGTTGCTACTAATGATAATGCATATGGAAATGCTGAAAAGTCCGTAAAGGTCAAAAAACCAATGATGATGTTGGCATCACTTCCACGTAAGTTAGGACCTAATGAATCCTTTGCATTACCAATCACTCTTTTTGTTACAGATAAAAAACTTAAAAAAGGTACCTTGAGTATTAAAGCCAATGAGCTTTTCACAAATCGTGGTCAAAGTATGGAGGTTAATTTCACGGGAGAACCTGAGCAGATGATCTACTTGGACATGAAAACTCAGAATAGAATTGGTAAGGGATACCTTGAACTCACGATGAAATCTGGTAATGAAACAGCGTATCAGAAAATTTACATAGATGTTCTCCATGCAAACCAAAAAGAGTATAAAAGTCAGGAGTTAGTGATCCGTCCAAAGAAGGAAGGATCCTTCAGTAGTGATCCAATAGGTGTACCTGGAACAAATTCCAGCACACTGGAAATATCCTCACTACCTCCTATTGGACTTGAAAAACGCCTCGATTATCTGATTCGTTACCCTTATGGTTGCGTCGAGCAAACCACATCAAGTGTATTTCCCCAGTTATTAGTTCACCATATGACTGAATTGAGTACGTCTCAAAAAGTACAAATCAGTAATAATATTGAACGTGGTATCGATCGATTATCCACATTTCAACGAAGTGATGGAGGATTTAGCTACTGGCCAAATCAAGGAGAAGCGAATCAATGGGGAACTAATTACGCTGGCCATTTCTTGATCGAAGCACAAAAGAACGGTTACGATGTACCACCAACACTACTAAATAAGTGGAAAAAATATCAAGGTAAGATGGCAAGAAACTGGTCTGGTAGTAGCTATACCTCCAGTGATTACAATCAGGGATATCGATTATATCTAATGGCACTAAGTGGCTCACCACAGATTGGTGCAATGAATAAAATGCGACTTAGAAAAGGTGCCAAAATCAACAATATGGGTTATTGGTATTTAGCCGCAGCTTATCAATTAGTCGGACAAAAAAAGGTAGCCAATGATATTATTAAAACCATGAATGAAGAAAAAGGTGATTACTCAAAAATCACCAGTCGAACGACATATGGTAGTCCATTTCGAGATGACTGTATCATGTTAATGACACTACACTCGATGAAAGCAACTGGATCATATCCAAAATTATTGAAAGGGATCGCTAAAACACTTTCATCAAATAAATGGCTCAGTACACAAGAAACAGCTTATGCTTTAATTGCATTGTCCAATATTTATTCGGATCGATCAGCTGTATATTCCTTTGAGTACAAATTTGGGGCTGACAAATGGCAAAAAGTAACGACGAATAAAGCCATTTATCAAGTAGAAATTCCATCTGAAAAAGGGATAGAGATTCAGATCAGAAATGAAGATAATACTCAACCTATTTTTGCAAATCTATGTCAATCTGGTATCCCCCAACAAGGTGAGGAAAAAGACATCGCTGATGGGTTACGCTTATCGACCACCTACACGACGCTTAACGGTTCACCGATCAATGTCACAACTGTTGATCAAAATGCTGAGATTCTTATTGAAACAACGGTTAAAAATATCTCTTCGGATGTTTTATCGGAAATCGCAATACGACAGATTGTCCCGTCTGGCTGGGAACTTCTGAATACACGTTTATCGAATTTGAACCTCAAAAATGATAAAGCGGACTATGTCGATTTCAGAGATGATCGAGTTCACACATTCTTAAATCTACGTCCTGGCGAAAGTCGAACATATACCTATATGGTCAATGCTGCATTTGAAGGAAAATACTATCTACCAGGTGTTCG
>CAXQBA010000029.1:0-6415 GCA_964221885.1 Luminiphilus sp.
GGGAAGATAACTGATAATGATCTTCCTTTATCGGTAATCTGTAATACGTGCAGACCCGAACCTAAATTGGCGTTAAATTGAATTTGGTTTAACCCTGGTTGGATTTGTTGCGATGATCTTTCAAAAAGCACTCTACCATCAAAAGAAAGTATACGTACACCAATCTCCTGATCTAATTCAGTATCGATCTGTACCGAAACCTGGTTTTGAGAAGCAAGAACAGATTCGATTGTTAAGCCATCGATTGAATTAATTGTGTTGATAGATGTTACCAATGGTAGAGGAACAAGTGCTCCACCTTCTGGTAATGCAACAAATAACCCGAATGCGTCACCATTACTATTTTGTGCTGGGTCTAAGAAACCACTTGCAATAACAGTAATTGCAGAATCTTGTAAATTAAGTGTTGCTAGAGGTGCATCGTATGTAGCAACAGCAGTAGTCGTTCCAGCTGGACGAATTTCAAGACGATAGTCAGCCGTAGCAAGACCTAAATAGCCTGCAAAGTCACCATATGCAGCAGCAGAAACAATTGTACCAGCACCAGCGCCTACTTCAACAACATCAACTGCTGGTGCATCAGTAGCACCATGGTGTACAAGTACATCCGTATTTCCTGGTGTCATCGCCATTTCACGACCCATACCATATACAGCTATATCAAAAGGTGTAGCAGGCGAATAACCTGTTGCACTAACAATACCTTCAGCGATAAGAATGTACGTTTCACCAGAAGCTAGGTTGTAGTTGAAAACAGCAATAGAATCAGCAACGGAAGTACTAGTAGATGGTGCGATAGCTACTTTAATCGGAACACCAGCAGGTGCATCGATAAAAGGTGTTGCTGTTCTGAATGCAAAATCATTAAGTAGAAGTCCGCCATTAAGATAGACATCTACAGCTGATGCAGCCGCATCAGCAGAGTTGTGAATAACTTGAACACGTGCTGTGGAAGTTGGTAAAGCAACTAAAGGCCCACCAGTAGGTAATGCAACATAAACGCCAAATGCTGGTCCGTTACTGTTTTGTGATGGATCCAAGAAACCACTAGCTACAGCAACTAAAGCTGCATCTTGTAAACCTAATGTTGCAAGGGGTGCATCGTATGAAGCAACAGCAGTTGCAGCACCTGTTGGGCGAATTTCTAATACGTAATCAGCAGTGGGTAACTCTAAATACCCAGCAAAAGCTCCGTAAGATGCATTAGAAACGATAACTCCAGCTCCTGCGCCAGTTTCAACAACGTCGACAGCAGGTGCATCGGTAGCACCATGATGTACTAATACATCAGTATTGCCAGAAACATTAGCTGCTTCGCGGCCCATTCCGTATACAGAAATTCCAAAAGGTGTTGCGGGTGAGTATCCTGTAGCACTTACAATACCTTCGGCAACTAATACATAGGTTTCTCCGGCTGTTAAGTTATAATTAAAAACTGCGATCGAATCTGCAACAGACGTACTGTTTGAGGGGGCAATAGATACCTTAATATTAACACCAGCAGGTGCATCAATAAAAGGTGATGCAGATCTGAAAGCAAAATCATTTAGTAGAAGTGTATTATCTAGATATACATCAACTACAGACGCTGCCATATCGGCAGAGTTGTGAATAACTTGCACTCTAGCTGTCTGAGCATAGGAAGCTGCAGATACAAACATTGATAATACAAGCGTGTAAAATTTTAACATGATTTGAAATTTAGATTTAAACAATGACTACTAAATTGATAAATGTCAATTTTGTTTAACTAATTGTGTAAAAAATTAAACAAAAATAATATTGACTCATGTCGATTTGGCGGTGAATGCCTGTATTTTAGTTTAAAAAATTGCTATTTTCCACTCATCAAAATAATTCATAATGGATAAAAAGTTATTTCTACTAGATGCTTTTGCATTGATATATAGGGCACATTTCGCTTTCATAAATAGACCATTGATCAACTCAAAAGGGATGAATGTTTCAGCAATTACTGGTTTTACTAATACTCTTTGGGATATTTTACAAAAGGAAAAACCCACACATATTGCAGTTGCTTTTGATTTACCAGGGCCTACATTTCGTCATGAAATGTATGAACCATATAAAGCAAACCGTGATGAACAGCCTGAAGATATCACCTTGTCATTGCCGTATATTCGTCAAATTATAGAAGGTTTTAATATTCCAATTATTTCTCAAAAAGGATACGAAGCAGATGATGTGATCGGTACTGTTGCTAAACAAGCTGAAAAAGAAGGTTTCGATGTATATATGATGACACCTGATAAAGATTATGCTCAATTGGTTTCGTCAAATGTGTTTTTGTATAAGCCAGCACGAATGGGTAATGGGGTAGAGATCTTGGACGAACAGAAAGTACTTGAAAAATGGCAGATTCAACGAATAGATCAAGTGATCGATGTATTAGGTTTACAGGGTGATGCTGTAGATAATATTCCAGGTGTCCGAGGTATTGGTCCTAAAACAGCTGTAAAGTTACTAGCACAATTCGATACTATTGAGGGCATTCTTGAAAATACAGACCAATTAAAAGGAAAACAAAAGGAACGACTTGAAGAAGGACGAGACGCTGCATTATTATCTAAAACATTGGCTACTATTGATCTCAATGTGCCTGTAAAATTTGATGCAGAGGCGTATAGAGTAGATCCGATCAATAAAGACATTTTGAGACCTATTTTTAAAGAACTGGAATTCAGAACGTTGGCAAATCGAATATTGGGGAACCCTCAGCCGGTTCAGATGGGCCTTTTTGGTGAGCAAAAAACAGAAGTTATCGCAGAGAAAACGTCACTGATAGATCAATCGATTGAAAATACGGACCATGAGTATATTCTGGTTGACGGAGAAGCTGCAATTGTAGATCTATGTAAAAAACTTATGGGTAAAACTATTTTTTGTTTTGATACAGAAACTACAGCTCTAAATGCCAATGAGGCAGAATTAGTTGGAATCGCTTTTTCCTATGAAAAATCTCATGCGTATTATGTTCCTATTCCTGCCGATCAAGAAAAGGCAAAAAAGTTAGTTGGTTTACTTAAGCCAGCTCTAGAATCAACGGAAATTGCCAAGATCGGACAAAATATTAAATACGACCTCCTGGTATTGAAATATTATGATATCAATGTCAATGGTATGCTTTGGGATACAATGATCATGCATTATTTATTAGAGCCAGACAAGAGACATAATCTTAATTATTTGTCGGAGACCTATTTGTCTTATAAACCTGAAGAAATTAGTTCATTGATTGGTAAGAAAGGAAAGAATCAACTTAGTATGCGAGATATAGACGTTGAGAGGGTAAAAGAGTATGCTGGAGAGGATGCAGACCTGACCTATCAATTGTATGAGATTTTAAAAAGTGAAATGAATGATGAATTATTAAAATTGTATCGAGACATTGAGGCACCACTGATCAATGTGCTTACTGAAATTGAATACAATGGTGTTAGTTTGGATGTTCCATTTTTAGAGGCGTATTCAACACAAATGGAAACGATGATCAATGAGGTAACCCACAAGATTTACGACAAAGCTGGACTTAAAACATTTAATATTGATTCGCCTAAACAAGTGGGAGAGGTACTTTTTGAAAAGTTGGAAATACCGTATCGATGGCGTAAAACGAAAACAGGACAATATTCAACGAATGAGGAAAAATTGTCCGAGTTGGCAAAAGATCATGAGATCGTTTCCGATATTCTCACGTACCGACAGTTGGCAAAATTAAAGTCTACATATGTTGATGCGCTCCCT
Source organism: Luminiphilus sp. (assembly GCA_964221885.1). Classification (GTDB taxonomy): domain Bacteria; phylum Bacteroidota; class Bacteroidia; order Chitinophagales; family Saprospiraceae; genus Aureispira. Next base: position 3,766 of record CAXQBA010000029.1, read on the forward strand.
AGACTAGTAAATCCCAAGACGGGAAAGATTCATAGTTCTTTTAATCAGGCTTTGGCAGCTACCGGTCGTTTGAGCTCACAAAATCCAAATTTGCAGAACATACCGATTCGAACGGCTAGGGGGCGAGAGATTCGAAAGGCATTTATCCCAAGAGGTCCGGGATATATTATAATGGCAGCTGATTATTCACAGATCGAATTACGATTAGTGGCAGAGATTAGTAAAGATGAGAGTATGTTAGCTGCTTTTGAACAAGGAAAGGACATTCACTCTGCTACAGCTTCAAAGATCTATAATGTAGCTATCTCAGATGTGACAAAAGAACAGCGATACAATGCTAAAACAGTTAATTTCAGTATAATTTACGGGGCTGGTTCAACCAATCTTTCAAAGAGCTTGGACATTAAACGAAGTGAAGCCAAAGAGTTGATCGATCAGTATTTTACTGAATTTCCTGGCTTGAAAACCTATATGGATACTACGGTTGAGATGGCAAGAGAGAAAGGCTATGTAACTACATTAAAGGGTCGAAGAAGATATTTGAGAGATATTGATTCTCGAAATGGCATGATGCGCTCTCAAGCAGAGCGATTGGCTATCAATTCGCCAATTCAGGGAACAGCAGCTGATCTGATCAAGATTGCAATGATTGAAATTCAACACGAATTAAAAAAAGAGGGGCTAAAGACCAAGATGATTTCACAGGTACACGATGAATTGATCTTTGATGTGTTTAAGGATGAATTAGAACAAGTAAAATCTATTGTTGAGAGTGGAATGAAGAATGCGATGCCAGAGCTCAGAGTACCCATTTTGGTTGGAATGGGTGAGGGACAGAATTGGCTTGAAGCACACTAAAATATTGATATGCGTATTAAGATTGAAAAACCAGAAAGGTATCATTTTTCAACACAGATGAAGGTTCGGGTCAGTGATATCAACTATGGTAATCATATGTCGAATGACAAGTTCTTAACTTTTGCTAATCAAGTTCGTGTAGAATTCTATGCAGCGTATGATATGCATGAGTTGGATCTTTTAGGGACAGGCTCGATCATGTCAGATGCATATGTTAATTATTTATCAGAGGGCAAACTGAATGATATTTTAATGATTTATCTAACAGTAGAGAATATACATCGCCTGGGATTTGATCTGTATTATCGATTTAAAAATGAATCTACAGGTAAAGATGTGGCTATGGTACGTTCGTGTATGTTATGCTATGATTACGAACAACATAAGATTGCTAAGATGCCTAGTGATTTAAAGGGACTCTTTTCATCAATCGAGTCTATTTCTTACTAGAGAGATGAATCACACACTTAGTTTCAAAAAACGGTTCGTCAAAGATTTCTTTGATCGGATAGATACGGTAGTGATATTTTTCACCTAACAAGTCAGATTCCTCTTTGGCATGGTTCGATCCTTTCAGTGCGATAATGCCATTTGATATTGGGTTGGCTTGGTTTTTCTTTAGCTTTTTAAACGTCCAATCAACTAATGTTGGCATGATGGCGACCGCACGTGTAACGATAAAATCATAGTTTCCTTTCACATTTTCTGCCCTACAAGCCGTTGCAATCACATTTTGTAATTGAATTTCATGTGCAATCTCCTGCACTACTTTGATCTTTTTATTGATGGAATCGACCAGATGAAATGAACAGTTCGGAAATAGAATAGCTAGTGGTATGCCTGGAAATCCACCTCCAGTACCTAAGTCTAATATTTCACTGCCATCTGTAAATTGAATGATCTTTGCTATGGATAGTGAATGAAGAATATGTCGAACGTATAAATTCTGGATATCTTTTCGTGAGATGACATTTATTTTGGCATTCCAACCTTCATACAAAGCTTCCAACATCTTAAATTGATGACGTTGTGTATCACTCAGTTCAGGAAAGTAGCGAAGTAGTTCGTCCATGTTACTTTTGATTGTAAATATCCTCAATTACTTTGGCAAGGGAATGATCTTTTTCGGTAACAACATTACCCGCATCGTGAGTTGTAAGTGTTATATGAACGGTGTTATAAACATTTGACCAATTGGGATGATGATTCTGTTTTTCGCAATGGAAAGCAACCTGTGTCATAAAAGCAAATGCTTCCATGAAGTCATTGAATTTGAATTGGGCTTCCAATGCATTATTAATTTCTTTAAACATAATTATGAATTTAGTAAGTTCAGAACAGATTGAGCCAGAGATGGTTCGTTGGGTTCTTCTGCTATATGACTATTCATCATTCCCATTTTGTGTAGTTCGTTGCATGTAGTATGACCGATAGCGACAAATAGCGTATCTGGATGTAGATCATCATTAGACAATAAGGCTTGTACATTTAGAGGGCTTGTAACCACATAGACATCAGCTCTTGGTGTCGTATCGGGTGGATTTATCTGATTATTATAAACAGATATTGAGCTAGTTGAACAATACTCAGATATACTTTTATGAATGGACTGTATGGATTGATGCGCTTTGATGAAACAGACTTCATCAGAAGGGTTGAGGTTTCTTAAAAAAGAATCAGCTGTTTTAGTAGATTCTCCCGTACCTACGAAATCAATTGGATTATTCGTGATTGCATTGATTGCTTTCGCTGTAGATGGACCAAAAGCAGCTATTTTTGACGATCCAGTATC
>CAXQBA010000030.1:0-2048 GCA_964221885.1 Luminiphilus sp.
GCAGGATCTATTTTTGCAAGAAAAGTTGCTGAACATTGTTCTAGAAAAAAAATAGCTATCAATTACCCGCTGATCGGAGCAGCCGGTTATTCAGGTATGATGGTTTGGCATGGAGGTTTATCTGGTTCAGCCCCTTTGAAGGTTGGAGAATTAAATCATGAGTTTTATGATTTGGTTGGTCAGATTCCATTCTCACAGACCATTTTTTCTGGTATGAATCTGGTTTGTATTCTCCTTACACTACTTGTTTTACCCACAGCCATGTATTGGATGGGTAAAAAAGTACGTCCTACTGAAATGAATCAGATTTATACTAAAAATATACCAAATAGCCTTGATCAAACGATTACTGGAGCAGAACGGATCGATTATTCTACTTTTGGTGGTTCTATTTTGGGTTTGTGCATTCTTTTTGCAGCATTTTATCAGGTAATTTGGATGCCTATATCTTCGGATACTCCTTTTGACTGGTCTTTTGGATTCATGAATCCAAACTTCATTATACTGGTTCTATTTGGTTTGTGTCTATTATTTCATCGATCATTCATTCGATTTAATCAAGCAGTCATGCAGGCCATAGGTGGTTCTGCTGGCATTATGATACAATTTCCATTTTATGCAGGTATCATGGGTATCATGCAATCATCAGGTCTTGTGACCTTGTTCTCTGATTTCTTTGTTACCATTTCGACCGAACAAAGCTTTCCTATTTTTACTTTCATATCCGCCGGGTTCGTAAATATATTTGTACCTAGTGGTGGTGGCCAATGGTTGGTTCAAGGGCCTATTATCATTGAAGCTAGTCAACAACTCAATGTACCTATTCAAAAAGCCATTATGGCATTATGTTATGGCGATCAAGTCACTAATATGTTACAACCATTCTGGGCATTACCCCTTTTAGGTATTACTCAGTTGAAAGCTAAAGAAATTCTTCCCTATACTCTTTACTTATTTGCATTAGGCTGTTTAATTTATTGTCTAGTTTTACTAATTTTCTGACATGAAAAATAAAATTCTTGCTCTTGTAACTGGAGGCACCTTTGATAAGGAATATGATATGATCACGGGTAAACTCTTTTTCAAAGACACACATTTACCTGATATTTTTAAGCGTGGGCGTTCTACTTTGGATATAACTGTGCGTACCTTAATGATGGTAGACAGCTTAGAAATGTCTGATCAAGACAGAGAAATCGTAGCACAAAACTGCATAAAAAGTGAATTTGATCATATCATCATCACACATGGTACGGATACGATGGTAAAAACAGCTGAAGTAATTGCCAGTAAAAACATTGAATCAAAAACAATCATCTTATTAGGCGCAATGATACCATATACATTTGGTGTATCCTCTGATGGATTTTTCAATTTAGGAGCTGCATTAGCCTATGTGCAAGCTAAAGATCCCGGTGTCTACATCGCTATGCACGGAGAATGCTTTGACTGGCAAAATGTTCGTAAAAACAAAGAAACAGGTTACTTTGTCCGCTTAGACCAATAACTTTATTTGCTAGTTTTTCTTATCTTTGCCACTAATTATACATCGAATTCATTCAACTTAAGCAACATATCCTATGATCGGATTTTTTCGGTTTTTCACGTTTCAGAGACAATTATTCATTTTCGTAACCTGTCTCGTATTGATTCCAGTTTTACACCTATGGGCTGGATTTGCTGGTTCTTGGTTACCCATTTTACTATCCATCATTCTATTGATCAAACATCTATTGATCGGATCTGTAAACGCAGCCGCTATGCAACTTCAAGATGGGGATTTTGAGGGAGCTGAAAAAACACTAGGTTATACTTGGCGCCCTGACAAACTTAAGTTAGGATTCAACGGTATGTTCTACTTGATAAAAGCTCGAGTCGAATTTCAAAAAAAGAATTATGAACTCGTTGAAAAACTTTCTAAAAAAGCGTTGTCGTTTGATCTCCAAGACGATTTCAAAGCTATGGTATATTTGCAATTGATCAACATCTATTGCCAAAGAAGAAATACCAATCGTGTCAAAGATTACCTACAAAAATGTAAGAAATTG
>CAXQBA010000031.1:0-6242 GCA_964221885.1 Luminiphilus sp.
TTTATGGACATATGATACACGTACTCTGTCTTGAACGTATACGTGATGACCAAACGTTTTCATCGATTGAAAATATGGTTGAACAATTGAACAGAGATTATCAAGCAGCTGTTCGCATACACAAAAAATTGTCAAATGGAGATCCATAATAAGTATGTAGCTGTTGTCATATTAAATTATAATGGGAAGAAAAATGAGTATTTACCTCGTTTTCTTCCCTCAGTGAATTTGATCGATTACCCCAATTATGGCGTATATGTAATTGATAATGGATCAACTGATGATTCATGTGCTTATCTGAGATCACAAGGTTTCAATGAGGATCCCAATAAGTTTAAAGATTCTAAGCATAATTTGATTTCTTTGGATAAAAACCATTGGTTTGCTAAAGGATATAATTTAGGACTAGATCAAATCGATGCACCGTATTATTTACTGCTGAATTCCGATGTAGAGGTCACTCCTGGATTTCTAACACCCATGGTACAACTATTAGATTCTGATGCAACAATAGCTGCTTGTCAACCCAAAATTCGTATGTTCGATGAAAAGGATCTTTTTGAGCATGCAGGTGCTGCAGGTGGATGGATTGATTATTTAGGTTATCCATTCTGCAGGGGGCGTATTTTTAGTCAAGTTGAAAAGGATATGGGTCAATACGATGATGATACATTCATTTTCTGGGCTTCAGGTGCAGCCTTATTCATACGTTCAAATCTCTTTAAGGAAGTAGGTGGTTTTGATCCAGATTTCAAGGCTCACATGGAAGAGATTGATTTATGTTGGCGGCTCAAACGAATAGGATATCAAATAGGTTACTGTCCAGATAGCGTGGTTTGGCATGTTGGGGGAGGGACTTTACCAAAACAGAGCCCAATGAAAACGTACTTGAATTTTAGGAATAGTCTGATAACCTTATATCAGAATACAGAGGGTCGAATCATATACAGTTATATCTTCATTCGACTGATATTGGATGGGGTAGCGGCGGTTCGTTTTCTTTTTTCTGGTGAATTCGCAAATATTGTATCAATCTTCAAAGCGCATTGGTACTTTTTTATCCATTTTTTCTCACTTAGAACAAAACGATCAAAGCTTCGTGAAAAAATAAACCTATTGCGTATCGGTCCCAGCACGGACCATATTGCAAAATATGATCGCTCGATTGTCTGGGCTCACTTTTTTAAAGGAAAAACAACATTTAAGGCACTTTTCTCAGCCAAGAAAGAAGAATGAATCCTTTCACTTAGTCATCAGACTACCTACAAATTAAAAAGCAGTTACTTTAGCACTGAAGGTGTAGTCACCGTTTTTGATGCGCAAAACATAATGTCCTTTATTAAATTCTGACAAGTCTAAAGGTACTAAATGTAGCCAAGTTAATGGCCAATCTTTCATTAATCTACCTTGCGTATCGAAGAGCGATATTTGTATGGGTTCTTTTAAAAGTTGTCGAGACTCGATGTATACTGTTGGGTTATTTACAGAATGAATGATCTTAAATACATGGTCTTCAGATAATGAATGAGTAGATGTATTGATTCCTACAGCTACACTGATTGAAGTATAACAACCTCGTTCATCTCGAACTTCAACATTGTAAGTGCCAGCAGAAAGATTTGTTTGAATAGTACTTGAGTCTAGACCAAGAGCAGGATCCCAGATACAGGTAACGTTCCCTACAGCATTTTGAGTAGTCAGAATAATTTCACCATCAGATGCATTCGTAGTTGAAACATCTAAAACGGAATCTATGATGGTCATACCACCACTCCAATCGCCCAAGAAAGAGAATTGTGCGAGTCCTTGTAGAAAGCAAAATGGTGCACATCCTCCATGGTTAAACGCACCAAAATTTACGACCTGTACATGTGTAGCCCCTAGGGCATGCATGGTGTCTCTGGCAATTTCAGAATTTTGATAGAAGACCTGCTCGTCAGCGGTGCAATAGTACATGGTCAAAGGAGCTGTAGGCGCCCAATTATGGAGGTCATTATCGCGTAATACATCCCAGAAAAAATGAGATGGATCATTCTTAAATGTTTGAAAATAGGCTGAATCTAACATTTGATTCGGTGTATCTGGGAGTCGGTTGTTTATGTAGTTAGTACCTCTTGTACCATCGAACCAAATAGGTAAAAGTGAGTCATATGGTGGAATGAAAATTTCAGATAATTGATTGTATAAGTTACCATACGCCTCTTGTTGTCCCATAACAACATATGGTAAATAACTAGGTGTAGCATACGGTGTATCTGCAATAATAGTTTGTGCTTGGATGCCAGAGACATAATATGGACCTGACATCGGTGCACAAGCTGTAACGGTGAATTCCTGTGAAAGATTGGTTTCCAATTCCTTGAAAAGTGCCATGGTTGCATGTCCTCCCTGAGAATAGCCAAAGAGTAAAAGTTGATCATTTAACTGGTAACCCACTGAATCAGACAGTTCGCGGCAGGTACGCAATAGATCGATACAGGCACTTGCCTCGGTTCTTGAATTTACATAGGGATGAAAGCCAGGTGAGTCACCAAGTCCAAGATAATCGGCCATGCAAACTACAGAACCAGTTGATGCAGCAGCTAAAACACCAACTTTAAATTCATTTCCTCCTAAATAGGATGGTACAGCAGTACGTTTCGTAGTTGTACCATGCTGATAGCTAACGATGGGAACAGGGCAGGTCATACCGCTTGGTACAACAATAGCTCCTGTAGCTATAGTTGTATCAGTACCTAATGCATCCATAGTTTGGTAAAAAACTTTGTAGTAATCTAATTCAAAACGTGGTTCTATCAAACCTTGTGGTATACCAAAACTAGAGATTAAGGCATCAAGCTCTGCAAGATCATACTGTTTGATTAATTGATATGAAACTAAATGGTTGGTCTGACCGATAGATGTATGAAAACCAAAGGCCAAAAATATAAAGATTAAGTAGTTATATCGCATGGTAGTGAATTTCCTATAAGTTACAGCAAAATCAGGATTTAACAAATTTTATATATGAACAAGCGATGGATATTATGTATTTTTACAATTGATGAATGTTCATTAGGCTTAACTAGATAAAATGAAATACGGGAAACTGATCTTTAGTTTGTTATTAATTTCTGTAACAACGGTTGTAGCACAGGAGGAGTCGATCTCTAAATTGGAGAAAGATATACAAGAGGTTGAGGGTCAATTAGCAGAAAAGTTGGATGCATTGGATGCATTATACATATCAATTTATCAAAAAAAATGTGAGCATATTGGATTTCCAAAGTATGCTCAGGGTTCTAAAACCCAATTAAAATTTATTCATAATCGTTCTAATTCAATGTGTATGGATCCAGCAACTCAATTGCCTTACTGGATCATGCGATTTATACCAAATAAATCATCCTCATTTCTATCAGGTATGAATGCAAGGAGTGCAGATAATAAAGAAACTAATAAAACACGTTCAGATAAGGAGTTGATATGTCAGGATTTATTTGAAATTTCTTCATTGATTGAGTCAAAAATTGCCATTGATGAGCACAGAAGAACATATGCTCCTTTTTGTTTGCGTAAATCATTTGTTTATCAGAAGGGTAGTGACCTTCAAAATTTTGTAAAATCAGCTGTCAAGTCATCTGAAAATGGGTTGTTCTTGATACATGGAGCAATCATAGAACAAGGTATGGAGGAGAAAAAAATTGGTAATGATGAATATACGGTTCCTTTCAGTATATATGTTATTCTGATTGATTTGGCAAAAGGATCCGAAAAATCATTGGCATTTGTATTACCCAATGCTGGAAGTGGCAATAAGTTACAAGAATTTGCCATGTCAGTGGATGAGTTTGAAGCAATGATTAATATCGATATTGCGCCTAATTTACCAATAGAAATACAAGAGAAAATCGAATCTGGTTACGACGTTGATGATTGGATTTTAAATACAACGAGTGATTCAGAAGAAATGAACCTATCCAAAAGTACAGGATCTGACCCTATAGCTCAATGGCCTAATGATGCAGTGTTCACAAACCAGTTGAGTGATCACATGGAAACCTATTGTAAGGTTTGTGGTTTGGTAGCCTCAACACATAAAACATCGTCAAATAGAGTCTTTTTGAATATTGATAAAGCCTATCCTGAACAACCATTTTCAGCAACGATCATGTCGGATGGTGTGGAAACCTTTCCGTATGATCCATCTGTTTTTTTGAAAGGTAAAAAGGTTTGTTTGAGGGGAAAGCTAAAAATGTATCGTGATAAACCATCTATGATCATTAATGGGGTTCAATCATTGACGATCATTCAACCTTGAAAAACCTTCAGTTCCTGTAGTATTTCGATGATCCAGGTTTCCTTATCCTGAAGACATTTCTTCTTCACTTTTTTACCTGTTGTAACTCTATAATCAAGACAAGTGCACAGTCGGATCATTGGTTCATCATTTGCCAATAGATCGATCATATCTTTCTCAGATAGTGGAAATAGGCAATATAAGGCACCTAAGCGACCAATAAGCGGTTTTGTATCATTATTAAAATACGATCTTGCTTTTTGATGTAATTCCTCTAGGGATCGTTCACTATTTTCAAGTGTTGTCGTAAATCGGACAGGAAAAGTTTGAGTCTTGGATGTGTAATATATCTCCCAAATTTGATGATCATCCTTGTAAGATCGTCGTAAAATACGAACGGAATGACCCAAACTATCTCGTAATTGACCAATGATCATTTGTTGTTCTATGATGTTTTGTACAGCATATTCCCTCTTAACTTCAGTTGATTCTATGTCTTCTTGAGATAGTTCTTTAGTACGGACTAAAAAATAGCCTTTACATATTTTTTCAAGCTGTTGTGAAAACACAGCTGAATATCCATTGTTTCTTATTTGATTGATACAGATGTCATACGCTTGTTCATATCGATTCAAGCGCATTAGCACATCAATTTGCTGTTGAATGGCTCTTTTTTGAGATTTGCGGCTTGTTTTGATACAAGCTTCGTAGTAATAAAGCGCAGAATCAAGTTGATGAGTCAATTCATAATACCTTCCAATATAAAAAGCGCAAAGGGGACGCTTCATGGAATTATAGACGGTTAAAAGGTTTTTTTTAATATCAAGAATCTGTTCATTTTCGATCGCTTCTTTGCAATCCGACCATAGTTGTTTGACATCATCAGGTTGAGCGAGGACATATTTTTCTGATATAAAAAAAAACAAAAGGAAACTGAGTGTTTGTAGAAAATAGATGAAGTTCTTGGTTTTCATTTTGTTATACATTTATCAATCTAAAAGAGCCTTATTTCCGACCAAAATCAGCTGGAATTTCACCCCATATTTTTGTTTCCCATTTGAGGATAGTCTGATTTACGGTATTGTTGGCTAACCATTTTTCGGCTCGTTCCACCAAATCAAATAGTTCTTCATTTTTGGAGGTTCTGGAGAGTTTAGTGTTGCATTTTTTCTTTCTGACCCAGGTCATGGCAATTTTCGAATCAGAATAGATAGGGCAGTTAACGTTCTCACGATCAAGAAGAGCAATAGCATGAACAAGGGCTAGGAATTCACCTACATTATTGGTTCCTTCTTCAAAGGGTCCTTTAAGAAATAGTTGTTCACCCGTTCGTGTATCTACACCTCGGTATTCCATTTTTCCGGGATTTCCGCTACAAGCTGCATCTACACTGATACTATTTAAAATGGGCTTTGAATTACTTTTTACAATTGATTTTTTTTGATTTTTTTCTACCTTTTCGGGATGTTTCCAAGCATCTTGCGCCTCTCTAATGCTGGTAAATGATTTATATTTAGCACCATTGAAACCAAAAACAGCCTGTTTGCAATCTTCCCAATTATCAAAGATTCCTTTTTTTCGGCCTTCCCAAACAACGTAAAACTTCTTTTTACTCATACGCCAATCTACTATTTTTTGAGTAATTATTTATCAGTTTTGAGATATCATCAGCTTGATTGAAGATCATCATATGATCACCCTCCTTTATGAGTGTAACATCGGTAACGATCAACGAGGCTGGAAATGTTTTATCAAGACACCCATGAATGCGAAATACTGAACAATTTAATGCGGTACCCGACCATGAATGAATTTGAACCATGGACCAATAGAAATAATAGGGCGAAAGTGATAAAACACTCTGTTTGAAGATGTTTCGAAGTATTTTTGAAGTGTAGCCGTGTTTGATAGCCCAAAACGGAAAACTCCACTGAATGAACCACTTACTTTTAGATCGGAAGAG